>NZ_JBCPGA010000067.1:0-8574 GCF_040914135.1 Ruminococcus sp. RTP21204st1_B2_RTP21204_210225
TTTATTTTATCAGATTTTTGCCTATCTCTCTTTTCTTTTTTCTTAATTTTGTCCAATATCTATTGTAGCACTACAAGTGTAGGTCAAGTCTTGATTCACAGTTTATTGACTTAATGCCTGCGGTATGGTATAATTGACATATATCTATTTTGAGGTGTCCCATGATATACATAATCCGCCACGGAAAAACCGAGCTTAACAAAGCAAACGTCCTGCAGGGGCGCAGCAACTATCCGCTTAATGATGAGGGTATAAAACAAGCGCAAAACGCCGCCGATATGCTCAAAGATATTCAATTTGACTATGTATTTTCAAGCCCGCTTATCCGTGCGGTGCAGACGGCGGAGATAGTTGTCCCCAATAAAAGGATAACTCTTTATGACCGCCTTATTGAAATGGATTACGGGCGTCACGAGGGTACTGACCTTAAAAATATGCCGGAGGAAATCCGTGTGTTTTTCAGCGATTTCGTACATAATCCTGCGCCTGAGAGTATGGAGCAGCTTTCGGAGGTGCTGAAAAGAACAGGAGAATTTCTTGATGATATTAAAAGTATTTCGGGAAATATCCTCATCTCGACACACGCTATTGCTATGAAAGGCATTCTTGAAAATCTGACGCCCGATTCGCAGGGCGGTTATTGGTCTAAGTACATCGGCAACTGTGCGCTGTATGTGGCTGACAATCAGGACGGACATATAGGTATCCCGACAGAATATAAATCAAAGAAATAATACAATGGGAGGTATCACCATGAACGAGATCTACACAAGAGTAAGTATACGCAAATTTGAGGACAGACCTGTTGAACCTGAGAAGATCACACAGCTTCTCAAAGCCGCTATGCAGGCACCCTCGGCAGGCAATCAGCAGCCGTGGGAGTTTTACGTTGTGACGGACAAGGAGAAGATAAAAGCGCTTTCCGAGAGCAATCCTTACGCAGGTTGTGCGGCAGGCGCACCTGTGGTCATTGTGCCTTGCTATAAGACTGAGGGTGCGAGATTTCCCATGTACTGCGAGATCGACCTGAGTATCGCTACTGAAAACCTGTGGCTTGAAGCCGCTTCACTTGGTCTTGGTGCGGTGTGGATAGGTACTGCTCCGCTGAAAGACAGAATGGAAAAGGTCGAAGCCGTCCTCGGAAATCCCGACGGGCTTCACGCTTTTGCGCTTGTTCCTGTGGGCTATCCTGCGGAGACAAAGGAACAGCAGGACAGGTTTGATGAGAGCAGGATACATTATTTGTGAGTTGGTATGAATTATGAAAACAGCAGTAAGATATTTTTCAAAAACGGGCAACACCAAAAGCATAGCCCGTGCCATTGCAGGCGGAGCTAAAACAAAGGCTGTGTCAATAACAGACGAACCGCAGCTCAAAGAGCACGTTGACACGCTGTTTCTCGGCGGTGCGCCATATGCGAATATAATGGCTCCGGAGCTGAGAAGGTATGCCGAAGAATTGTCAGCCGATAAGGTAGGCAAGGTGGTGCTTTTTACGACATCGAACTGGTCACGCAGGACGGTCTATGCTCTTAGAAAGCTGCTCACCGAAAAGGGCATAGCAGTCGAGCAGGAGCATTTTTATGCGCACATGCTGAACATCAGCGGCAGGCTCGATGAGGCTAAGGAATTTGGTCGGAAGTTTGCAGAATAAGGCTATATCGACTTTGTGAGGTGGATATTTTATGTTTGACAACAAAGTAGCCGTCATCACCGGTGGTGCAAATGGTATCGGCAAATGTATCGCCGAGGAATTTAAAAAGCATGGCGCAGAGGTCTGCGTTATCGACAAGGCAGAGGGCGATCATTTTGTCGGGGATATTTCCGACAAGGCGGTGCTTGAACGGTTTGCGGCAGAGGTCTTAGAAAAGTACGGTCACATCGACTATCTTATCAACAACGCCCTTCCGCTTATGAAGGGCATTGACGAGTGCAGCTACGAGGAGTTTCAGTATGCGCTGTCGGTGGGCGTTACTGCGCCGTTTTATCTTTCTAAGCTTTTTGCTCCATATTTCAGCAAAGGCGGCAGTATCATCAATATCTCCTCATCAAGAGACAGAATGAGCCAGCCGCAGACTGAGAGCTACACCGCTGCAAAGGGCGGCATTGCGGCACTCACTCACGCACTTGCTGTGAGCTTTGCGGGAAAAGTTCATGTCAATTCTATCTCTCCCGGGTGGATAGAAACCGGAGGAAAAGTGTATGAGGGTGCCGACGCTTATCAGCAGCCCTGCGGACGTGTAGGCGAGCCGCTCGACATCGCAAATATGGTGCTGTTCCTCTGCTCGGACAAGGCGGGCTTTATCACAGGCGAAAACATCTGCATTGACGGCGGTATGACTAAGCTCATGATATATCATGGTGACAATGGGTGGTCGCTGAACTGAAAACGGAGGGATCTTATGTCACAAAATGTTATGATAACAGGCGCAGGAAAGGCAGTAGGACTTGGCTTTAATATGGTGCTCAGGTACCTTGAAGCAGGTGACAATGTAGCAGCCACTGTACGAAAACCGTGTGCAGAGCTTGATGACCTGAAAAAACAGTATGGCGACAGACTCATAATACTTACAATGGATATTGGCAGCACGGCCTCGGTTCAGGCGGCGGCCGAAGAGCTTACGAAAAAACTCGATCACCTTGACCTGCTGATAAACAATGCTGTTACCGTTTCCCCTGACTGCGACAAGGGATTTTTTGAAGCAGACCTGGACTATATCGCACATACTGTAGATATTGCGGCAGTCGGACCCATGAGAGTCATCAAGGCTTTTTATCCGCTGCTTAAAAAGAGCAAAATAACAGCACTCATCATGAACATATCCTCCGAAGCCGGCAGTATCTCAAAATGCTACCGAACAAATATGATAGACTACGGCATGGCTAAGGCGGCACTCAACATGGCAACAATGAACCTTGTAAACACCTTCAAAGATGACAGGAGCATAAACATTTTCTGCGTTCACCCCGGCTGGATACGCACCGATGGCAGAGCAGACAACCCTGCTCCTCTTTCCTCTTATGAAGCGGCAGAGATACTGCGTCTGCTTTTTGAGACGAAACGCAGCGACTTTGATGGTCACAGGTTCATTACCAATCTCGATGAGGATTATCCGTTCTGAAAGGATAATATATATAAAATACAAACAGGAGGTGTTCTCTATGATTTATCAGGAGACCTACACGCTGGCAAACGGGAACAAGATACCGAAGGTCGCTCTCGGTACATGGCAGACCTCGGAGCAGGACGCCGAGAGAGTCGTAAAATACGCTCTCGACATCGGCTATCTACACATTGACACGGCTATTGCATACGGAAACGAAACCGGAGTCGGCAAGGGAATGAAAGCGAGCGGCAAGCCCCGTGAAAGCTACTATGTAACTTCTAAGCTGCCTGCCGAGATAAAGACCTATGAGGAAGCAGTTCAGCACATAAATGATTCTCTTGCAAGACTTGACACGCCCTATCTTGACCTTATGCTGATACATTGGCCCAAGCCCTGGGGCGGCGACCAGAGCAAAACATATTTTGAAGAAAACCTCGCCGTATGGAAAGCCTTTGAGGAAGCCTACGAAGCCGGAAAGCTCAAGGCTATCGGAGTTTCCAATTTCAGCATTGATGATCTGCAAAACCTGATCGGCAACGCAAGGATAAAGCCTATGGTAAACCAGATCAGAGTACATATCGGTCACGTGCCGCAGGAGCTTATGGATTTCTGCAAAGAGAATGATATACTCGTTGAAGCCTACTCCCCTAACGCTACCGGGCGGCTCTCGGGCAAGGCGGAGATCGAGGCTATGGCAAAGAAATACGGCGTTTCGGTTTCCCAACTCGCAAACCGCTTTGATCTTCAGCTTGGCACTCTTCCTCTGCCGAAATCTGTCCATGAGGAATACATCAAGGAAAACACCGAGCTTGACTTTATCATTAGCGATGATGATATGAAAGCTCTGCTTGCTATGACAGAATAATGACAGAATAATCAAAAAAGTATTGACATCTTCCGTCCAAAGTGCTATACTATTTATTGGCGGATGCCGTAAGGCGAAACGGCATTTGATGAGGACAAGGGCAACAGGGCTTCACGCCCGGAGATCGTAGGGCTGCTGCGTGGCAGCCCTCTTTCTTTTGTCCTAAAACCGTCATTCTGCCGATTGACACCGAGCCCTTAATATAGTATAATGATAGAGCTGTGTGTTACAGCATCTAAACACTCAGGAGAAAGTAAAATGGACGAATTAACAGTAGGTACAACGATCACACTCATCAAAGAAATAGATAGCACCAAGCCTGTCGGCTCAACTGCAACAGTTGTTTATATCGACGATTTCAAGCAGATCTTCGTTGACTGGTCGGACAGTAGTCAGGGGCAGTTCACAGAGGAGCAGCTTGAACAGTACTTTGAGATACCCACGAAAATAGCATGACCCCCTTTAGCAGCCGGCAGAGATGTCGGCTGCTGTATTTATGATACGACAAATGTGACTGTCTCGCTTCTTATCTTTTCGATATTCTTATTGATGTTAATCCGTCTTTTGTAGAACACCTTCATATTTTTTCTTCCTTTCGCTGTTTTATTTGATGTGACACCTCCCTTCTGCTTTCAAAAATATATTCTTCTGATTTTTGCCCATATAGGCAGACCGATCTATATGCGACGAAACATATAGACAGTTAGAGCAATTATCACACAGTTCTATTTCTATGCGCCTTTGTCAGTATCCTCTTTCTGTTCGTCATTATTCATGACTCTGTTCTCAAAGCTGTCGCACAGCAGAGAAAACAATTCATCCTTCAGCTTTGGGTTGCTGCCCTTGAAAGTAATAGTGACATCGCACTGTCCGTATCTGCGCTCTATCTTCTTTTCCTCGCTCAGACTATCCCCTCCCCTGCTGTAAGTGCCTGTTTCAGCGACTTGCTTGCGCAGAGCATAGCGTTCTTGTTGCCCTCCAGGTCGGTAACAACTGTAAACTTTCCAAAGCTGCCGATCTTTATTTCCTCACCCTCGGCAAGCACCTGCCGGATAGTGTCCATGACCGAATTTACATATCTGTAAGCGGTCATCTCGGAAACGCCCTTGCGCTTAGCGACCTCTTTCATAAATTCTATCGAATCCATTATGTTCTCCCCTTCCCTCTCACGATTTCCGTGACCGCCAGCATGACCTTGTAGTTCTGCATGATACCAAGTTCGGTGTTCAGCAGTTCGACGATTTTCTGTTCTGTCTTTCCTATATACTCTGCAAGCTCGTTTATGCTTACGCCGGCGAGTATCATTTCATTCTTTATTCTTTCGTTAGGCATTGATAGTCCCCTTCCGATCTTTCAGTTCTTTTCTGATAAAGATGATGTATCTGCGGCGAGTTCCGCCGATACGCTTTTCCGGACGGTATCTCATATCCTTCCGCATCACCCAGATGACCTTGATAAGGTTAGCCCTGAACAGGGTGTTGAGAATAAGCTGCATATTGGTGTGGGGCTTGCCCAACTTTGTGAGATAGTCATCGCACATACCAACAAGTACACTGGGTATAAGGTAGATGTAATCATCATCATAGTAGCCAAGCAGCGTTTTGTTTGGATCAAGTGCGTAATACTTATCTGTCGGAAGCAGGTATGTATGGCTATCTGCAACAAAGGTCTTTACGAGATACATAAAGATCTCTGTGTCTTTGTTATCAAACCTCATAGTCGTCACCCCTCTTGGCTGCTGCGAGCAGCGCTGCGGTGAAAAATCCGACAGTTCCGCCGACCATTGTACCTATAATAAACTTTATCATTACTTTTTCCTCCATATTTTACATAGCGTGTTTTGGCGCAGTCCGGCTGACAGCATCAAGCTGTTCCAGCCGCTTTTTTATGGTCAGAGGATAGTCTCTGTCCATTTCATAAAACCTACGCTGTTCACTCTCATTTCCATAGAGAAGCTTATCGAGATAGTATTCCGTGTAGCCCCGTTTGTTGATACTTTCAAGATAACGCTCATTGACCTTATCTATCGGGCTCCGGGGGTCATAGATCTTCTCCCAATAATTCAGCAGCTTTTTGTATTCCAGAAGCGTATGCACCGATTCATCGAGCCACAAGAGAAATGCCTCGTCTTTTTTGGGCTTTAGCAATCTTGGTTTTACGGGAATGGCGAGTTCTCCGTCATCAAGTCCCAGCCCCAGGTCGTGACTGATCTTTTTTGCAGCTTCAATATTTGTTAGTCCATATATCTTCTGAACGAAATCAACATGGTCTCCGTGCTCACCACAGCCGAAGCAATGGTAATGATCTTCATAGACTTTAAAGGAAGGGTTCCTCTCGTTGTGGAACGGGCAGCAGGCGAAGCCGCCCCGATCCACTTCCAGACCGTAATAGCGAACGAGGTCTTTGAGGTCTACCCTGTCTTTGATGTCTTGAAAGATATTGCTTGTCATATCTCCTCCCTCATTTTTGAAATTGAGCGAAGTCTTTTCATTAGGCAGACCGAGCGATATTCCGGCGAAAGAACATCGTGGTTGAAAACCTTCTCTCATAAGGTAGTACAAAAATCGGCATTTTTCGGAACCGTTTTTCCCGATTTTTCAAAAGTTTGTGATTTCTCACAAATCAGAATAATCCTCAGCAATGCTAATTTGTTTCATTCGTAGAACTGCTGTCTGAGTGGTTCCGAAAAACAGTCGATTCTGTACTACCTTATGAAAGGGGGTGTAAAAGTCGGCTGCATACGCAGCGGTCAAATGATATTTTGGGCGGCAGCCCATACGGGCTGATGTATTGAATGATATGGATAATGCCCTAATATTCGTTGCCAGCAGAAGCAAGTATAGAAAGTGGTGCATACTCACCACTTTCCCTCAAACCATTCGGGCGGAGCCCTCCGGTTTGTCTGTTAAGGGAACCCGTCGCCCTTAACACAAGCCCTCTTTCGAGGGAAACAAGAAATATACTACAGAAAACGAAAGGAGCAAAAGAAGTATGAGAAAGTACAAGCAAGTAAAAGAGAAGAAAATCACATTTGATATGAAGCAATGGGAGGAGGTCGAGAGAAGGGCTGATGCCTGCAACAAAACTACAACGTCTTTTATTCGTGATAAGGCTGTAAGTTCGGAGGTCAGGGTTTTAGACTTAAAGGGACTTGCCCCTTTGATAAACGGTATGAGGACTATTTCCAACAACATCAACCAGATAGCTCGAAAGGCAAATGAAACGAACAATCTCTATGCCGGGGACGTTGAAAAGCTCAGAAAGGAAGTGGAATGCTTATCCCATACGTTAAGTCAGTTTGTATCCACACTACAGTGGAAAAAAGTTTAAGGTACATACTGAATCCCGAAAAGACCGAGGATTTAGTGCTTACAGCTTCGGTCAATTGCTGCACCAACGCCCGTGATGCATATTTACAGATGAAAACAGTTTACAATCATTTTTCAAGAGATAGTTTTGACAGTCCTCCGCCGCTTTCAGGCAAAGGAACTGTAAAAGCGATTCACTATGTTATGAGTTTTGCAGATGAGGAGAATGTCACACCCGAACTTGCTCACAAGATAGCAAAGGCTTTTGTTAGAAAGAACTTTGGAGATGAAGTTCAAGCGGTCATAGCCACGCACGTTGACGCTTCGCACGTCCACAATCATGTGATAATAAATTCTTACTCGCTGTCGGGACAGAAGTATTATGCCAACCGCAGCTCTTTACGCCAACCAAGGGAAACCATCAACGGTGTATGCCGGACCTTTGGAGTGAAACCTGCGCTGAATTTTGAAAACAAGGGGCGGTCGGTAAGCTACTATGAATGGAGTCAGAACAAAAAAGGCACTTCGTGGAAAGAACAAATACGACAGGAGATCGACAAGCTGATACCCTCGGTCAACTCGCTTGATGAGCTTTTACAGGTGCTTGAAGAACGTGGATATGAGGTCAAGCGTGGCAAGTATATTTCTATCAAAGCACCCGGGCAACAGAGATTTGTTCGTACTAAAACGCTCGGTGAGGAATATACCGAGGATAGCTTAAACACACGCATTCTTTATCGTGAGGTGGGTGCCGGAACTACGCCCTCACAGAACGAGCAGACCAAACTAAGCGAAGCCTATGCCGCCATTCTGCATGATGTTAGGATACTTGCCGGACAGCGGAAGAAAGTCCCTCGCAAGCGAATAGTCACGACGGAATACTCGGTTGAAAATGACCTTGATGTTTATAGACTGTCGGCACAGCTTTCGGTAATCAGCAAAGATAATATCTGTTCTATCGGTGACTTGGAGGGCAGAATCGCAAAGCTGAGAACTGAATACGAAAAGCAGCGGCAGGAGATAAACGAGCATATTGAGGAATACAACCGAATGGTGAGTCTGCTCGAACAGGCACCGCTTTTTAAGGAGTTGTCTAATAAGGGCAAGCTATCGGACACTGAGCAGCTACAGCTCAAAGTTTGCAGGCAGGCTTTGGAGCAGAATGATATTCACTTCCCTGCTGATGTGGACAGTATGCGTGAAAAGGCTCTTCAATTGTACCCGCCCAATAATCCCCCATTCCCTAAAACCAAAGATCCCCGAGTCCGAAACTCGGGGATATATTTCACGGTAA
>NZ_JBCPGA010000068.1:0-8422 GCF_040914135.1 Ruminococcus sp. RTP21204st1_B2_RTP21204_210225
CTATGCGTCCCCTCAAATGGTTTTCGCCTATCGAATTTCTTAATAATAGTGTCCAATATGATTGACAAACCTACACCTATCCCACCTTTCCATAAGTCTTATGGACATATTTATTAGTACGGTTTTGATCGTTGAGGTAAGCCGCTATTTTTTTTCTGCTGTAAGGACTTTTTTATAAGATCATGTTGAAACTTTATTTTCTTCATTTTTTGAACAATTCTTGACTTTGTTGCAAATCTGTGTTATACTAATCGTAAACGAACGGTCGGTACGCATAAAAGGAGCGAAGCAACATGAAAACAACTGAGCAACAGCACAATGAGCGGAAACGTGAACTAATGGAAAAGTGCTTCGAGTGCTATTCGGAAAACGGGCTCACAGGCACAGGAATTAAAGCACTGGCCGATGCGTGCGGATGCACGAAAGCAAATTTGTATTCGTATTTTAAAAACCTTGATGAACTTATCATTGAGTCAACGGCATACTGTATGGAAAAGGTTGAGGATGACTTTATGGAGATGGCACCCACCGACCCCGAGGATGTTGTCCGTTTTGTGAAGGAGGTCCCGTATTGGACAGCAAAAAAGCACGGAAAAAAATATCGCCTGATGTATCAGATATATACGCACCCGAAGTATATCGAGCACGGCAAGAAATTCTTTGAGGGCGTGAACGAACGCTATACCGAGTACGCCAAGCGGCTTGAGCCGAAGATCGGCATTCCATATACGGTCATCACGCCGCTGATCTTTATATTCGTCCGCGCCTGCGTTCATTATGCGATGTTTGAGGATGAATATTATCTGAAAACCCAGATGGAGGTCTTAAAACAGGGGGTCGCCCTGTTTGTGGATAAGTACAAAGCAAACCAAGCATAAGCCTATCGACCGCCGCTCATTTACGGCGTGGGCAGCGGTGCAAAGCTCCGCCGTGATAAACAATTCCGAACGGAGGAAAAAAGATGAAAACAGAAAAAAAACTACTCACAGGTACACTTTTGGCGCTTTGCACCGCTCTTTTGGTGCTTTGCAGCGTGCTTGCAATAGGATGGAGCAAGGCGGCAAAAACAGGCGACGCACTGCCGGAGGTGCGAAACAACGGCACGGCGATTCAGTGGAAATACAGCGACGAAGCCGACTGGCACGACCTTGTGGCGCTTACTGAGCTGCGGGGCGCTGCCGGAGAAAACGGAACAGACGGTAAAAACGGTAAAGACGGCTCTGACGGCAAGAACGGAATAAACGGTACAAACGGAAAAGACGGCATTAACGGCTCCGACGGCAAGGACGGCATTAACGGAGTTGACGGTAAAGACGGCATTAATGCCAAAAGCATAGAGGTGCAGCGAGCTGAAACCCACATACAGTGGCGTTACGAGGGCGATGAGTGGCAGGACCTTGTGGCGATAGCCGACATCACAGGTCCCACCGGGCAGAAAGGTGCAGACGGAGCAAACGGAAAGACACCGGAGTTCCGTGTAAGCGAAAACACCCTGCAGTGGCGCTATGTCGGCGATGAAATATGGCTGAACCTGTACGATCTTTCGGTTTTGAAAGGTCTTGACGGCAAGGATGGTATAAACGGAAAAGACGGAGCCGACGGCAAGGACGGAACAAACGGACAAAACGGCTCTGACGGTGTGGACGGAAACACCCCGTTTATCGGCGAGAACGGCAACTGGTGGATTGGAGAAACCGACACCGGCGTAAAAGCCGCAGGCATTGACGGCACAGACGGTGTTGACGGCGACAAGGGCGATAAGGGCGACCCCGGCGAAAAAGGAGATAAAGGCGACAAGGGAGATAAAGGTGACAAGGGCGACCCCGGTCAGAACGGCGCCTGCTCCGGATATTTTTATGCAGAAACAAGAATTCCGAGAGTATTTCTCAATAACGGCAACGCAGCTTTAAGCGTCTATGAAAAGGTAAACAGCGGAGACCTGATATCCACTTATCTTGATAAGATTACGCTCAAAAAAGGTCATGTTTACAGCGTCACCATAAGCGGCTCTCTCCAGGTGGTATCAAACGAGTCCAACAACAGCGGTAATTACTCCATCCAGATGACAGACGGCTATGACGACGACCTTTGCCGTGAGGTTACACGCATAAAACGTGACGGCGAAAAAATAGCGCAGACAAACGACCAACATTCCTTTAATTTCACCAGAATTTACGACGCCTCGGACGAGGATATAACGCTGTACTTCATGTTTGAACAGTCGGCATACAATACCCGTCTCGAGAGCTTCAAAGGCACAATCACAATAACCGCTCTTGATTAAGTTTACATAACGGAGGTAGTAAGAAATGAAAAAACGAATACTCAGTATCCTGCTCACCCTATGTATGCTGTTCTGCCTTGTGCCGACAGGCGTATTTGCCGAGGATAATATGGCAGCGAGTGGGACGGCGGAAGTTTCCACAGCGGCGGAACTGGTTTCAGCAATCAGATAAGCTTCATACGGAACAGTCAAACTGACGTCAGACATTACCATTTACACCACATTAGTGGTCAACCGCACCGTCACCCTTGATCTCAACGGTTATGTGCTGAAATACGGCAGCAGCAGTGCAGGGCATGTAATCACTGTGTCCAGTGGTATTTTGACAATTGAAAACAGTGACTATACAAAATCACACAATTTCCAAAAGAAGTATAATTTATATGTAAATGATTTTTTTTGAATTTTGCTCCGTTTAAAATCATACTAATTTTAGCTTTTGATTTTTTTCATTCCAAAAACCGCCCCATTTCGTTCTATAAATTACCTCTTATAATCAAATCATGCAGACATATAATATTATTGCAAACCCGAAAAACAAATGAAAAGGAGATACGAAAATGAAAGGTATCACAACTCAGGAAGGCAGAGAAACACTCAACAAGTTCAAGATGGAAGCAGCTAACGAAGTTGGCGTAAACCTCAAGCAGGGCTACAACGGCGATCTTACAGCTCGTGAGGTCGGCTCTGTAGGCGGTCAGATGGTCAAAATAATTAGTCCTGAACAACAATGGATATTTACCCGAAACAGCGTAAGAAACACAGGTCATTGCATTGAGATTACATATGCCGTTAGACTGTCAGTATAGGAGCAGCACAACGATATATTTTCTTATCAAAACATCGCATTTGTAAAAACAAATGCGATGTTTTAATGTTTATTCGTTCAATATGTTAACCCAATCATCTGGAAATCCCATAAGTTTTTTATCAACGTGAGGGTACTTGTGAAAAAGTTTATCTAGTTTGTCCACAAACGCTGTCCAATGTTGATCATTAGTTATTAGATGTTTTATGCAAAGAAGAGTTGCAAATACACGGATACTGCTTATCCCCTTTTCTGTATATTGCTTATATAGCTTTGGCGTTTTAGCAAGATTAACATTATACAAACGTCCATAGTGTGCACAAATATTCCGCACAAAAGCAATGTGTTCGACCCAGCTTTCAAGATAAGTATATCCCACGCCATACAACGTTGCAACGGCTTTTTTGTCCTGAGGTTTCATATTTTTATAAAACTTTGAGAGCGTACCGAAACTGAACAGCTCCACCAAAGCGTAAAACGGAATTTTGCCGTCAGTATAATTATTTTTGAAATTCTTAACAAAAGGGACTTTGCTATTTCTGGATATTTCCTTTTTTATCTCACAAAGAAAATCATAGTGATAGCCAGGATCATTAAAATTATCCGGATCTTCATATCCTAGTACACCATAAATATGTGAGAAATGATTAGCTACCCTACACCTGAGATTAACTTCGATTTGCTCTATCCAAGTAAATAAGAGTTGCCTGAAGTTGGCGTTAAACAGGTATAACTCAACGATTTGTTCAAAGGATATAGAACCATCAAAATTTTTATTTTTACCTTTTAGTCCAAGGCCATATGCTTTTATCAAGCGGAAATATGAAATATCATTAAGAATTCGACGTGCATATTCTTCATTGACAATTCTCAACCCAAGCATTTTCAAGTTCTCGATTTGTTGATCAACATTCATTGATGGTTGCTGTTCTTTAAGCTGCATAAAAAAGTCCCCTAATAATTAAACGACCCGACGTGGTACGCATTGCTAAGAGGCGTGTCGGGTTCTGTTAATACTATTATATGCGATTTTTTCTAAAAAGTCAATGGTAAATATATCTAGATAGATGTCATGAAAATGAAATTATGTTATTCTTAAGTGCTATCACTCTTTATTATTTTTTATATTAAAGATAGAGTACAGGAATCATTGCATTGTCGAAAATATTAAATAATTGTAAAATCATCACATCATAACTTGACTTGCATTTTAGACAAGTGTATAATATCGTTATAGACAAACGTCTAATACGGAGGTGTGTAATGATAAACCAAATAAAAAAACTTCCAGATGCGGAATTTGAGATAATGAAAACTATTTGGAGTATGAGCGAACCTGTCACAAGTTCTCAGATAGCAGAAAAAATGAGCGACCATAATTGGAAATTACCAACTCTCATATCATTTCTTAAACGCCTTATTGAAAAAGGATTTTTAAGAACGGAGAAAACAGGTAAGGAGCGTCAGTATTATTCGCTGGTATCCCAATCGGATTATCTTAAATTTGAAACAGAAAATTTCTTTGGCTCGGTCCATAACAACTCACTTTCAAGCCTTGTTACAAATCTATACGAAACTGATAAGCTAAGCAGTCAGGATATTGATGAGCTGATACGTTTTCTTGAAGAAGTAAAGGACAGAAATAATGATAAATAATTTATTTACATATTTTATACGGAGCAATGTACTGATAGTGTGCCTGTATCTTTGCTGTAAAATATTTTTAGCTGTAGGCAAAAAGCGTCAAAAATTATCATTCTACAAGGTATGTTCAGCGTTGTCATTGCTGATAATATTCCCCTTAGACCTGACCACTCTTATTCCTCACCAGGCTGTCACCGCTGACGTGGTTCAGAATATTTACGTACAAAAATACATTTTTACAGAAACGCAGCATATTCCAGCTGTCAAGAAGATAATGCCTTTTCTTGTTGCGGTCTGGTGTATTGGTGTAGCTTTCAACAGCTTTGTTTGCATTTACAAGTACCTTGCCTTAAAGCGCTTTGTTGACCGCTGGGCAACAAAAAATGGTGTATACAAATGCGGCAATAAAAGCCTGAAAGTAAAAAAGTGCCCAGGCATTTCAAGCCCTATGCTTATGGGCGTGTTCGCCCCTGTAATAATTCTTCCTGACAATATCGCAGCTGATAATTATGATGTGGTATGTATGCACGAAAAATTTCACTATCTTAATCACGATATATTCATAAGGATAGTAATGCAGGTCGTTTGTATAATCAATTGGTTTGATCCGCTTGCATACAAGCTTTCACGCAGTATGAATTTGCTGTCTGAGATAGCTTGCGACGAAAAAGTTGTCAAGGAGATGAATGATACCGAGAAATATAACTACTGCGGTATGCTGATAAACAGATGTGAAAATGGTAAACAAGATACAGCATTTTCAGCGTGTTTGTATTCACAAAAAGAAAAGGTGAAAACTAGGATAAACGAGATAACTGCCAAGAAAAAGAAGTCATATGCAAATATTATAATACTTGTTGCTATAACTTTGAGCACGCTTATCCTCTGCTCTTTTGTTGACATTAATATCGATGACGAGCTAAGTTCGACCCACACCTTTAACAATGGTGAAATGGTAACAAAAGAGCCTGTTTTCGTGAATGAAGGTCAAAAAATAACTATAAAGATCGAACTTGACCTGTCCTCTGATTATTCAGACAAAGACGGAGAGTATATTGAACTAGGCTACTATCAGGACGGAACAGAACACAGAATTTTCTGTGACAAGACTGCAGGCAACGAGATAAATTTTACCGCTAATAAAGACGGCGACCACACTTTTTATTTAAAAAATTACTCTGCATATAAAATAACCCTTTCGGAGTTTGACGTCAATGTTCAGTAACAAACAAAACCTCCTCTCGTGTATTTTATGCGGATATATTCTTGGCTGTTTGTATACCATGCTTATCAGCGACGCCGATCCTATCTCAAAGTATTATGTATCGAACATTTCGCTGCTGCAATTAGTCATTCCCACCATCGCATTTTCAGCAACACTTTGCCTTATAACTGTTTTCAAAAGAGTTAATTTAAATTTGCTTTTGACAGGATTGATATTTGCTTATTCGTTGATATCAATATGGAAAATGACCAATACCACAGCATATTTCGGCTTTGCCTGCATTGCTGTTTTGGCTATAATAATATTTAGGTTTGCTGATATAAAGGAAACTGAAATATTAAAATGCCGAAAAACGGAGATAATTTCAGTTCTGTTGTTCACGGTGATATCAGTAACAATATTGATGATCGGCACCGTATGCAGACTAAAAAGCTATGAATCATCGTGCTTTGATATGGGAATTTTTCTGCAAATGTTTGAATATATGAGTAAAACGGGCAAGCAATACACCACGGTCGAACGAAATGTGCTTATGTCACATTTCAATGTGCATTTCTCACCCTGCTGGTATTTGCTGCTGCCAATATATATGATATTTAGAAACTCGGTTGTTTTAGTCATATTGCAAGTGCTTATCATTGCAAGCGGAGTATTGCCGCTGATAAAAATATGCAGGCTTTACAAGCTCGGCAGAACTGACACCGTTTTGTGCAGCATAATATATCTTTTCTACCCTGCATTTTGCAGTTCTCAGTTTTTTGATATCCACGAGAATATGTTTTTGCCTGCATTTATATTGTGGCTGTATTATTTTATGTGCAAGAAAAATCACATTGGTGAAGTTGCAGCGTGTCTGCTTATACTCTCAGTCAAAGAGGACGCAGGGGTATACATCATTTGCCTAGGTCTGTATTCCTTGTTTTCCAAAAAGAAAAAGACCAGCGGTTTACTTATCACTATAATCGGCATACTTGGCTTTATTGGCACAAATTTATACATAAACATTTTTGGCGAGGGTGTAAAAGTAAACCGATATGACATTTACTTGGCCGAAAACGACAGCGGACTTATTGCGGTGATCTTAAACGTCATAAAGAACCCGGCATATTTTGTGTCAAATCTGATAACAGTAGATAAACTGCTTTTCCTGCTGTTGATGACAGTGCCTTTTATTTTTGTTTGCTTTAAAATAAACAAAGCGTCAGATCTGTTTTTGCTCGTTCCGCTGATAATCGTTAACCTCAGCACAGACTACACATATCAATATAATGTAGATTACCAATACGTTTTCGGAAGCGGAGCAATGCTTTTCTGTGCTTTTGTTAAAGAGGTATCAACATTAAAGCAGAAACGAAAGGTATTACTTATATCCGCAATGTCAGCGGTCATACTTTTCTCGGTTACAGTTAGTGATAAAATACAGTTATACACCGAACGATATGAAAACACCGCACTTATAACGCAGACTAACGAATTTATCGACACCATAGACAAAACCGTCTGCATATATGCAGACACATATATAATACCGTCGCTTTACAAATTTGATAATGTATATCTTTTGGATAATGCTGATGTTTCAAAAGCTGAAATAATACTTCTTGACAACCGCAAAAATGATTATCAAGGAAAGCTTGAGAAATACAAAAAGACTTTTTCCATTTGTGAAGTTCACGGGATGGTTACTGTATTATTAAATTATTAAATTAAGAATATTATTAAGGCCTAATAATATATAATTTTTTTAGAAAGGAGGTTGTTTTGCAATGAAAAAAATTGTTTCCCTATTGCTTTCTCTGTGTATGATTTTTAGCTTTGCTACAATTTGTTACGCAGATGATGAAACAGTTATTCCACCTGTCAGCAATGAAATGATTATCAATCCATACTTAAGAAGTACTGCAACATTTGGTTCTTGTAAAATTGACCAAGGAGTCACAATGGGCTTTGCTTCTGGTGATAATGGATGGGCAATTGCCGCTAATACTACAGTTACACTTAAATTTTATATGAAAACTAAAGAATCTAATGTAAACTGTGGTTATTATCAGGGTTCAACATATGTTCAAAAATCACATACCGTTAAAGCGAATGCAAGCGGTGATGGGTATATTTATACTTGCACAATGAAAATAACCAAAGGCGGAAATTACAAATTCTTCATTTCAAATATGACTGCCAAAACCATAACGGTTACAAAAACAACCGTTTCATTTTAAAGGTTGACCATTTAAAAGCTCAAATAAAATTTGAGTTGCAACTATGACACATAACATCAGTCGCAAGAAGCCCCAAAGGGTAACTTGCGACTGAACTTTTATTAAGGCAAAAGTTCTCTAAAAATTCGTTTCTGTTAAATTAATAACGTTTTGACATAGGGGGTATCTCACAGTGCGACGGCGAAAACGCACATCTTACCCCCGTGTCAAAATCAAATCTCCTGTGCAAAACAATGAAAATG
>NZ_JBCPGA010000069.1:0-8281 GCF_040914135.1 Ruminococcus sp. RTP21204st1_B2_RTP21204_210225
TACGCTTAATTTTGTTTCATCAGTAAATTCAATGTCAATAAAAGAAATAGTTACGGAATCCGGATTTGCTCGTTTTACGGTATTGATTTTTGCACAGGCATTATTCTTTATTTCAGTAAAGTTGATGCTGAAATTATTGGCAACGACTTCTGAGAACTTTAATGCAGTTGAGTGGATCGCTATTATATTAATACTTGCAATATCCATTATTATGATGTTCTTACTTCATTTGATAGCTATTGATTCAACGCAGAGACTCTATATAAACTTATTGATTTTAACGATAGTTGCAGTTAACATTATAATCTTTTATATGATTGATTCTATTTCTGTGAAAAATAATCAGAAAAAAGAACTGGAACTTTTAAAGATCCAAGAGCAATACAGTCACCAATATATAGAGAATGCAAGTCAGCAATATGATTCGATAAGAAAGATTAGGCATGATTTGAAAGATCAGTTGTCCGCTGTATATACAATGATAGCTCAAGGACACGCAGATGAATCAATGAAGTACATAGAGAAATATGTTAACGTTATATCAATCAGTGAAAGCTTTGTAAATACAGACAATTATATTGTAAATGCTATTATAAATTCTAAGTTTGCAGTCGCAGCGACAGAAGGAATCAGAACAAATTGCAGCTGCATTAAGAGCTTTGATGGTATAGATGATATTGATATGCTTCATATTTTAAGCAATACGCTTGACAATGCTATAACGGCTAGTGAAAAAATAACTGACGAGTCAGAAAGGTTCATTAACCTTGACATCAGTAAAACAATGGACATATATAGAATAGTAGTCAGAAATGCAATAAATGAGTCTGTTTTAAAAAGAAATCCGAGCCTTAAAACAACAAAATTAAATGTTCATAAGCATGGGTGGGGAATTAAAATAATACGAGAGATTGCAGAAAAATATCAGGGAAGATGTGAATTTTACGAATCGGATAAAGTGTTCACATGTTTGATAACGTTAAAATCAACTTTACTGTAAAACGTTAAAATCTCTTTGTATTGGCAAATTTAAGTCATAGCAAATTGAGAGAAACAAATTAAATTTATAACGAAAAAGGGAGCTGTTACGCCGGTTTTTATATGGTGGACAGTTCTCTTTTTGTATTTCACGACAAAAACTTACACGTCACGCCAAATTGCTTGACTTGATTGTAAATAACTTGTATATTATAGTAAATAAAAGACTTGGTGGAAGTAATGAAGAGATTAGTATCGATAATTTTGAATTTTATGATCAAGAATAATGTAATTTCTAAGGATACAGAAGAAATAGAATTTTACAGATACGGAATAGAAATTACATTATCATCATTAATTAATATAGCCTTAATATCTATCATAGGTATAGTAACAAATTATACTTTTGAGAGCACAATGTTTTTGGCAGTGTTCATTATAATGAGATCATTTACTGGGGGATATCATGCAAATACATATATTAAATGTAATTTAGTGACCTCAATATCTTTTGTTATATTGTTGTTGATATTTAAAATAATAAGACATATTTCTTTAAAGTCAATTATATTAATTGCTATTTTTCAAGTAGTAACCATTGTTTTATTGGCACCGATTGAGAACAAGAATAAACCGATAGAAAATAGAACTGTCTATAAAATTATTTCTACCGTTTTATCAGTAGTGCTATCTGCAATAAGCATCGTATTAATTATAAAAGGTGTAGACCTAGGGCTAATAATTCTGCTGACTTTAGCCTTAGTTTCAATATTTATAATATACGCAAGATTTATGAAAAGGGGGGATTTCTTATGAAAATTAAAGTTGCTGTAGCAAAATCAGTCAAGGCGCTTGTTGGACATATGGCAAAGGCAGCCTGTGGTTCTGCATCACATTGGGGAGCATATCAACCTAAAGAACCTAAATTTAAGAAAGAAAAGAAGTAATAGATAACCACAGAATCGTTTAATAATCGGTTTAATTAGGAGGGGTAAGGTGTTTCCAATGCAGAGATAAAATACACAAAAATGTACAATAACATTTGTGCGAACATACAAAGTTTAAAATGATTTGCAACAAAGTAGATCGTTTGTGATACTAATATATTAAGACAATGGAGGTATTTAAAATGACAAAAATGGTTAAGAAGATAGCAGCTATGGGTGCTGCCGTAATGATGATGGCTTCGATTTCGGCTATGGGTGCGAGCGCATATACTGATCTCGAAAAAAACGGAGCGTATTGCACTGCTTACAAGAGTTCCTCAAGCAGCGTCTATGCTTCAACATCAACAAAGGACGGATCGAAAAAAACGGTAGGAGTTAACATCGTGCTTTACTATACAAAGAGCGGAAATACACTTAACACAGGTAGCGGCAACAGCTATACAAGAGGCGTTAGCACAACCTGCTCCACACCTTCCGGCGGAACGTTTAAAAGTGCGACAATAACACATAAATTAAACAACGCTACTGTATATACAGGTTACTTGGTATAACGGATAATTCTAAAAAATAATGCCGCACTGACATATAGTGATATTTCCGTGCGGTATTATTCTATAGAATATGGAGATAACCGAAATGAAAATTAAAGCATTGATCGTAATGACCATGACCGCCGCTGCCCTGCTTCTGCCATCATGCGGAAAACAGCCGGATAAGACCTCGGACGCAAATGTAAACGAACCCGTCGAATTCGGGGCGAATATAACCGTTTCCGACAGCTACGCTTTCAGGGAAAACGACGGCAGACTTTACCTCTGGGATTTGAAAACCAACAGCTATGAGATTTTCTGCACACAGCCCGATTGTAAGCATCAGACCGCTGCAGAAAACGCCGATACAAAATGCTCGGCTGTCGCTCCAAAAGAGGGGTACTTTTATAACTATGCTTTTCTTTATAACGATACGCTATACTCGATATGCACGGGCGAGCTGAACGAGTTTCTTATTTATACCGCCGATACCGACGGCATGAACAGAAAGCTTGCGTTTACCGCGGAACTGTCGCTTTGCACCATGGTTAATCCTGTGCTTGACGGCGGCAGACTGTTCTTTGTCGGCTCGGAATTTGAAATGAACGATACCGACAGTGTTGGATTGCGGGAGAATTATTCGCTCTGTTCGGTTGACCTTTCCGATTTTTCTTTTGAAAAATATATGGACATCGGCACTGCAAACGAAACCGTGATCGGTAAGAAGAGTCTTTTGCTGTACAAAAACAAGATATATTTCCAGCACAGCGAATATTCCGAAAACAGCGTTCATTCCGCTGTCGAATGCTATGATATCGACGGCTCGGAGAGGATGACGGTACTTGAAATGGAAGATTCCGTCAACGTCTGGCAGTGCAACGGCGGTAAAATGCTTTATGTCGTTTCCGACGATGACGATTCCCATTCGCAGGTCTGCTCCTATGATCTCGACGGCGGTGGGACAGAGGTTTTGTTTAAACGGGACGGCTATGTCAGCGATGTCTGCATGATCGGAAACAGGGTGTTTTATATGTACAGTACTGCGGACGGCAAAAGCGAGATACGCAGTGCAGGAGTGTTCGATACGTCGGACGGAAAAGACCTTACGACCGAATTTGACGGCGATGTTTACGTATCGGTTCTGGGACACACGTCAAACGGGCATTTGATACACTATCAGGACTCCGAACGCGACAGCTTCGGACTGCTCTCCGACGAGGACTTTTGGAGTCTGAAATTTGAAAATGCCGATTTTAAATTTGAGCAGTAAGAGGGGAATGAGCAATGGGTAAGAAAGAATATTTAGCCTGCCTGATCTCGCTGGTCATGCTCGGTCTAACAGCGTGCTCCGATAATGCAAACAAGACCGGCTCGGAAGTAAGCTCAGGTACTTCATCAGCCGAAGAAAAGGATTACGGTTACGGCTTTGACAAGTTCGGATTTTCGCGTTTTGACGTTGAAACGGCAGAATCCCTCACTTATGAAAATAAAACAAAGATCGTATATCTTACAAACTACGATACGACCTTTACAACTACTGACGACGACCCGAGAATATACGATGAAATTTACATTGAAAACACTGTGAACGAGTATCTGGATAAAAACGGATATGACTTTTACGTTGATTTTGTAATGAACGGCGAGTTTGATTTCAAAACGGGCGAGCTGTACCCAAACATGGACGTTTACGAAAGTATGCTCAAAAATAACGAGCAGGTCGATATAGTCAACACGGGGCTGGGCATGAGCGCGCTGGGCGGTTACGGAGATACCTTTAATCTGTTTGTAGAAAGGGGTTATCTAGAACCTTTGAACGATTATTTTCAGACCGACAGCGGAAAAGCGTTTTACGACGGGTTCGACGGCATAGTCTGGAAGCAGACGACCTGTGCCGACGGTATGATATACGGAAAAACCACCGACTATACGCTTGCTCAGCCGCTGGTATTGTTGCTTAACGGCGATGTTTGCAACGAATACGGGGTAAATACAGACGATATCCAAAGCCTAGAAGATCTCGAGCCGTATCTGCAAAGCCTTGCGGACGAGGGGAAACGTGGTCTGCTGCTCGACAGCACCTGCGAACTGTATTATGAGATGGCGGGATTTTGCAGATACAAGGGCGTGTATATCAACGCCGAAACGGGACTGGCGGAAAATATTTTCGAGAATGAAAAAGCCTTGAAATATCTCAAGACCGTATATGAATATTCGCAAAATGGATATATATCAAACAACGTCGATATTGCGAACGACGCTTATATTTGCAGCCTGTCGCCGGCAATGCCGCTTTATTATGATTCGTCGAAAATCGTTTCAAGCGGATATTTGCAGCAGGAGGAACTGAACGGAGTCGTGGGGATATCGTCCTCTAGCAAGAACAAGGAAACGGCGTTTGAACTGCTCGCTCTGCTGAACACGGACGAAGAGCTTGCGAACATAATTTACAACGGCGCAGAGGGACGAAATTATGCGGTCAAGGACGGCGAAAAGTACCCGAACAAGAACGCTCTGCCGTTTTACGACGTCGCCGCGACAATGACTAATTCCATTATCGCCGAAAGCAATTCGCAGGACAATCAAAGCAAGCGGGAGGATATTGCGATATGCTGGGAGCATTCCGAGGTATCTCCGTTTTACGGTTTGGAGGTATCCGACGATCTTGCCGAAAAATTGGAGAAAACGGCGGCGGTCTATGACGATTTTTACGGTCTGTTCTACGGCGATTACGGCGAATATCAAAGCCTTGACGAAGCCTTGTTCGCAGCAAATGAACAGCTGAAAGCCGCAGGAATAGACGAGGTTTTAAACGAGCTGAACGAGCAGCATGGAAAATTTGATAAAGAATAAAACCGGAGAAAACAACATGACTCTCACCCTAACAAACCTCACCAAACAATACGGCAATTTCACCGCACTTGAAAACTTCACCTACGACTTCACGGCGGGAGTATACGGTCTGCTTGGACCGAACGGTGCAGGCAAATCCACCCTTATGAATATCATCACCGACAATCTGAAACCAACTTCCGGCTCGGTGAAATTTGACGGCGTTGAAACAAGCACAATGGACGCCGACTTCCGCAAAATTCTCGGCTTTATGCCCCAACAACAAGGGATTTATCCAAACTTTACGCTGGAGCGTTTTCTCTACTATATGGCTGCCCTCAAAGGCATGAAAAAAGCTGACGCAAAGCCGCAGATAGAAAAGCTAATCAACCTTGTCAACTTGCAGGACAGCCGAAACAAACGCCTCGGCGGCTTTTCGGGCGGTATGAAACAGCGTGCCCTCATCGCACAGGCTATGCTCGGCGAACCGAAAGTCATTATCCTCGACGAGCCTACCGCAGGTCTTGACCCGAAGGAGCGTATCCGTATAAGAAATCTGGTGGCACAAATAGCTTTCGACAAGATAGTCATAATCGCAACCCACGTTGTTTCGGATATCGAGTTTATCGCAAAAGAAGTCCTGCTGATGAAAAGGGGCGAGATAATCGACAGCGGTGCGCCTCATATCCTCTGCGAAAAGATCGACGGCAAAGTGTTCGAGATAACCGCCGACGAGAGTATGCTGGACGAAATTTCCGCAAAATACAAGGTGGGAAATATCTCAAAGGACGAGAAAAATATCTACGTCCGTGTTATCAGCGAACAGCCGCCAACTTACGAATGCAAAACCTGCAAGCCCGACCTTGAGGACCTCTACCTCTACTATTTCGATTGAGGGGGCGAGCTAATGATCTTCGTAAACGAACTGATAAAAGCGTTCTGCAAACGCACAACTATTGCAATTTTCGCCGTTCTGCTGCTCCTCAACGGCGTTTTGCTGTATATAAACGAAACAAAACAGACGCTGGAATACACCCCTGAGCAGTACAAAGCCGCTTATCAGACCCTCGAAGGGCTTGACACTCACGTTGCTTTTGAGCGAATTTCACAAAAAAAGTCGGAGCTTGAATTGATACAAAGGCTGTCATTCGGTGAGGATATTTCGCAGGAAAACTGCAATGCTGAGGAGCTTTTGAAGAGCTACAAGACGAAGAGCTACCTAGAATTTACCGACGATATTTACTCCGAGATAGAGCTGACCGACCGCATTTACGAGGAGGTCGCCGCCTGCGAAAATTACGACAGCTACCTTGAAAATATCGACAGCACCGCGCGAAAAATGACGGGCATTTCGCTTTTCGCCGACCCCGATAGTTTCAGCTACAAAAATATCGCACAAACGCCTGCGGACTTCGCCTACCTCAAAGGCTCAAAGCTCACCGCCGCACCCTCAAAGGGTATTTCAATGGCAACAGGTTTCCTCGCCACCGACCTTATCGCAATGCTGATGATAATGACCGTGGTGATGACCATAGTCACCCGTGAAAAAGAGCTTGACCAGATAACACTTTCAAGAACAACATACAAAGGCAGAATGCCCCTTGGTATCACAAAGATTTTCACCTGTTTTGCGGCGGCGATTGTGGCGGAAATGTTGCTTTACGGAGTAAATTTTGCAGTTTCATATATTACATATGGTTTCGGCGACCTGTCAAGGCAGATACAGTCGGTATACGAGTTTAACGGCAGTAACTTGAAAATATCCGTACTGCAATACTTTGCACTTTTCCTTGCGGCAAAACTTGCGGTTTACTGCGTATTTGCGGCGATGATCTACCTTGTTACTGTGGTATCAAACACCGCTGTAAAGGTCTACGGCATACTGATAATTACCATAGCGGCGGAAGCCGTGCTCTACTACACCATACCGAGCACAAGCTATCTTTGTCCGCTAAAATACATTAATATTCTTGCATACGCCAACACAAAAGACCTCTTCGCGAGCTATCTGAACCTCAATATTTTTGGAAAACCTGTGAACTATATGGCTGTGTTTGTCGGCTCGGCGATAGTATTGCTGCTCATATTGTCCATACTCTCCGTGCTGATTTTTTCAAAGCAAAGGGTTATTAAAAGCCGTACAAGAAAATTCAGCCTTGCAAAGTTCAGTATTTTCAAAGGCAGGACAACAAATCTCTTTTTGCAAGAGTGCTACAAGGTCTTTATCGGCGGCAAGGCTCTGCTGATTTTGATAGCATTTGCTGTCATCACCGCAGTTTCATATTCTCCTATCAGCGAGAGCTTTTCATCAGCGGACGAGGTTTATTACAAGCAGTATATGTTGAAATTTGAGGGCGAGTACACCGCCGAAAAGCAGAAAATGATAGACGCTGAGGCGCAGAAATTTGCCGACGCGCAGATGAAAATGTCGGAGGAAATGGCAAATTCAGATGGTGACGGTGTTTTCATAATGATGAAGTATCAGGATATACTTGCTCCGCAGTACGCCTTTGACGAGGTGAAACAGCACGCCGAATATTTGCAGACAACAGAGGATGGGCAGTTCGTTTATGACAGCGGCTACAAGCTGCTGACAGGCGGCGAAACCGCAGGAAACAAGGACTTAACGCTGGGTCTGACGGCAATGACAATGGTGATACTTTGCCTTACCTATGTCTATGCCGCCGAGTATCAGACAGGTGCGAACGTTCTGCTGAAAACCTCCGCAAGAGGCAGAGAGGACACATTTCTCTGCAAGTTCGGCATAGGCGTTGTCATTGTGACGATGATTTTCGCACTGACCTATGCGCCGTACTTTTACAACGTGCTGAACGCATACGGCACAAGGGGGATAAACGCACCTGCCTGCTCAATAGAGTCGCTTTCAAATTTTGATGTTTCCATAAAAGGTTATCTCATTCTCATAATCGCCGGAAGATACCTTGCGCTGCTTTGTGCAATGCTCATCATCTATTTTCTGTCAGCGAAGCTCAA
>NZ_JBCPGA010000006.1:0-116815 GCF_040914135.1 Ruminococcus sp. RTP21204st1_B2_RTP21204_210225
CACAAAAAAAGACTGCTGTCTTGCTTTTTGGCAAGATCGCAGCCTTTTTTCTTGGGGACTTTTTTTACAGCCCCTTTGTTATATTTCAAAGACGCATGGAATATTCCCGTAGGTCTATTTCACCTGATTTTCTTTTATTATCCTGCCACGCTCAAAAGCACAAGCATTCTCAAGCGTTGTGCGGCTTATGGCGGCTAGGGCTTCTTCGGTGAAAAAGCCCTGATGAGAGGTGACGATAACGTTAGGAAAAGACAGAAGCCTTGCGGTCACGGAGCTTTCTAGGATATCCTCCTGTCGGTTTTCAAAGACGTTCTCTGTTTCTTCCTCATAAACATCAAGACCCACTCCGTGGAATTTTCTGCTTCTGATACCTTTTATAAGGTCTTCGGTATTCACAAGCGCACCTCGGGAGGTATTTACGAAAACAACATTCTCTTTCATAAGGGAGATAGTTTCAGTATTGATAAGATGATAGCTTGATTCTGTCAGTGGGCAATGGAGCGAGATAAGGTCGCTTTCTCTCAGGACTTCGCTAAGGGGATAATATTTCACGAAGTCAAGGTCAGGGTTTTGATAAACGTCATAAGCTATAACACGCATACCAAAGCCGTGGCATATCCTGCACATTGCCGCACCTATCCTGCCTGTGCCTATTATACCAGCGGTCTTGCCATGGAAATCAAGTCCCATAAGACCATTCAGGCTGAAATTGTTCTCTCTTACCTTTATATAGCCCTTGTGTATTCTTCTTGTGACTGCAAGCGCAAGCGCCATGGCGTGTTCTGCCACGGCTTCCGGAGAATACCCAGGCACTCTAAGCACTGTTATGCCGTATTTATCGGCGGCTTTTATATCAACATTATTATAGCCTGCACATCGCATAAGAAGAAGCTTTACACCGTGTTCATGGAGCCGTCTAAGCACTGAGCCTGTTATCGTTGAGCTTACAAAGGCACACACGCCCTCACAGCCCTCGGCAAGCCTTGCTGTGTCTTCCGTCAAGTCGGCTTCAAGGTAAACGCTTTCTATATCGGGATAGTTTTTTCGCTGCTTTTCAAATGAATCTATATCATACTGCTTTGCGTCATAGAATATTATTTTCATGAAAACTCCTCCAAATTTTAAAGTATTCCAGTTTACGCTTGTATTTTTTGCAGCTGTTTATAAAAATATACGGTTTTTGCCTTAATAAGATAAAATTATCAAAGGTTGACAATTGTGCATAAATAGGATATAATATAGGTATCGGTATGTAAAAATATACTTTAAATATACTTTAAATGCCTGTTTTCTACAGAAAGGATATGATGCCAATGTCACAATTTTCGGAACTTCTCAAAGAATACATAAAGAAAAAAGATATTACTATAAAAGCCCTTGCCGAAAAATGTGGTATCGACAGAACATATCTTCATAAGATACTCAAAGGTGAAAGGAAAGTGCCAAGCGTAGATTTTGTAGAAAATATAAGCTTGCAGCTCATGCTTTCCACAGAGGATAAAAGCAGGCTCATGGAGCTTTATAACATTTCTGAGATGGGGGAAGATGTCTACAATCGCCGTAAGCAGGTGTCAAAGATAATACACGATATGGCAAACACCAACATGGAAGATCCTGACGCTCTGACTTTCAAGACAGAAGTTGATATTGACTCTGTGCCTGAGATATCCATCTACACCGACAAACGTGAGCTTAGAAAAAACCTGCAGGTGCTTATATGCAGCGATGTTCATAACGGTTCTGACATTCAGGTCATCGCTCAGCCAACAGAGTTTCTTACCAATCTGCTGTCCATTGCCGCAGAAGGCAGCGAGTCTGCCATAAATCATCTGTTCTTCTTTGACAACACCTCAGGTGAAAAAAACACCGCAAAATACAATCTGGATATTTTTCCGTTCATATGTCACCTTGCGCAAAAGCATGAAAAATATGAGGCTTTTTATTATTATGAGGGTGCGTCGGCATATTTCAACTCCACGAACATCATGCCAAACATAATGATAACGAATAATTTTCTGATCAGAACAGACAGCGATTATTGCGAGGGAGTTATATACAGATCTAAGCCTATGGTAGAATTTTATATGCGGCAGTTTGAAAAGTTCAAGACAAAATGTGCAAAGCTTCTCGACCACGCCGTGGATATTTTGGAATATGTTTACTTTTGGTACGATGACAACGCAAATTTCATCGGCGTAGATTTTCAGCCATGCACCATGCTTTGTCTTACAGAGGATATATACAACGCCCATGCACTTTTGCCAGCTGACGCAAAGAAATTTGTAAAAGCAAAGCTCACCATGGGCAAGAAGGCTCTTTCTGAACACAAATTTGTAAATCTGTTCAGTGAAAAGGGTCTTGCAGAGTTTATGACGACGGGAGAGATTTTTGAGCTTCCGAGAAATTCATATACTTTTCCCACTCTTGCAGAACGCAAGATAATGCTACAGATAATGATATCGCTTTGTGAAAACGGCATGGCAGACTACAGGATAATAAAGAACGACTATTTTGCGGTGTCGAAAAATCTTTGTATCAACATTTCTGACAACACAAGTCTTAACATCATTGCCAGAAACAACTGCTTCTCTGATTTTTCTTATTTGAAGATAAGCGAAACGAGCCTTGTTCAGGCTTTCTGGGATTATTTTCAGCACTTTATAGATTCTGACGCTGTTTGCTCACATGAAGAAACTATCGAGATACTCAGGTCTTATTTGTAAAAAAACGGGCGACCAAAAGCCGCCCACTGTAATGATATTATTTAAGCTGTTCACGCATTAAAGTGAGCAGCTTTTTTTCTCGCCTTGACACCTGCACCTGCGACATACCAAGTTGTTTTGCCGTTTCCATCTGAGTTTTATTCTGAAAATATCTCAGGTATATAAGCTTTCTATCCTCCGCTTCAAGGGAAGCTATGACCTGACGGAGAGAGAGCCTGTCAGCAATTTCTATGTCAGGAGCATCAACAGGGATATCTATTTGTCCGTGGCGGTCGTCTTCATCTGAGCTTTCAGTAAGACTAACAGGGGGCAGGGCGACATTCATGGCTAGAGTAACGGCTTCTTCGCTTTCTCCTGACAGCTCACAAAGCTCGCTTACTGTAGGTTCTCTCCCCTGCTGTATGGAAAATCGCTCACGCTCTCTTACAAGGCGCATGGAAAGCTCTTTTATGCTCCGTGACACTTTTATCGTGCCACCGTCACGGAAAAGCCTTTTTATCTCCCCTAATATCACTGGCACTGCATAGGTGGAGAATTTCACACCACGGTCGCTGTCAAAGGCTTTCGCAGCTTTTACAAGACCTATACAGCCTGCACCGTAGAGGTCGTCATACTCTATGCCACGATTGCGGAAGCGGTTTGCGCACAGGTGAACAAGCCCCAGATTTTCTTCTGCAAGAGGGGTCTCGACTATGCTGCTCATTTTATACTCTTTCTTTCAAGGTTTTTTCAAGGATAAGGGTAGTTCCTTCTCCAAGCTTGCTGCGCACCTTCACTTTATCCATAAAGCTTTCCATGACCGCAAAGCCAAGGCCTGCTCTTTCCTCCTCAGGTGCAGTGGTGAAAAGCGGCTGCATGGCCTGCTCGATATCGGCGATACCGCAGCCCTTATCCCTTATTTTTATGTAGACGTGTCTGTTCTCGAATATCCTTATCTGCATGAATATCTCCCCTAGGGTGTTTCGGTATCCGTGGACAATGGCGTTTGTGACTCCCTCTGACACTGCGGTCTTGACATCTGCAAGCTCGTCGATCTGAGGGTCAAGCTGAGTAAGGAAACCGCTGACTGCAACTCTAGCAAAGCGCTCATTTTCAGAATAGCTGGGAAAACTGACTTTCATTTCATTAAGGGGTTTTCGTTTCAATTTTATCACTCTCCTTTGTTTTGTCATCGGGGCTTTCATTCTGTTCCTGAGCTGCTTTCTTCTCTTGTATATACGGGGTCATATCCGTGACTATCTTTGTGAGTCTGTGCATACCTGCAAGCTGCAAGACCTTTCGGATATAAGCAGGAGGCGACGCCACTATCACCTCGCCACCCATTTCTGACATTATCCTGTATCTGCCCATAACAAGTCCGATGCCTGAGCTATCCATAAAAGTCACCTGAGAATAGTCGAGGATAAGGGTAAGAGGGTTATGGCTTCTAATGGCTTTATCTATCTCTCCCCTGAAATATTTTGCTGTATGGTGGTCGATATCGCCGCATATCTCTGCCACAAGAGTTCTGGCTGACGGATAGTTTTTTATCTCCACATTCATGCTTTATCATTCCTTTCATCTTTTCGTTTTATCCGCTGAAAATATATTATCACTTACAGTGGGATTTTTTTGTCGCATTATCGTATGGGTGAAAAAAGCAGGAACACACTTTTTTGTGTGTCCCTGCCTAGGAAAATTATTATGTTCTATGCTTATGTATTAAAGTCCGTTAGGATTATTCTTAATGAAGTTCCAGCTATCTGCTGTCATTTCATCAAGACCATATTGAGCTTCCCAGCCAAAGACCTTCTTTGCCTTTGCTGTATCAGCATAGCAGGTTGCGATGTCGCCTGCACGTCTTGGCTTTACTACATATGGGAGCTTCTTTCCGCAGGCTTTTTCAAAGCTGTGAAGAACGTCATAAACGCTTGAGCCTTTTCCTGTGCCGAGGTTTACGGCTTCAACACCCTTGTTTTCCATTACATACTTGACTGCGCAAAGGTGACCCTTAGCAAGGTCAACAACGTGGATATAATCTCTTACACCTGTTCCGTCAGGGGTATCGTAATCGTCACCAAACACACCGAGCTTTTCAAGTTTTCCTACTGCTACCTGACAGATGTAAGGAAGCAGATTATTTGGTATACCGTTAGGGTCTTCGCCGATAAGACCGCTCTTATGTGCGCCGATAGGGTTGAAGTATCTAAGAAGTGAAACTGACCAGTCGTTGTCGGAAACATAAACATCTCTCAGTATCTGCTCTATCATTACCTTTGTATAGCCATAAGGGTTTGTTGCTGATGTAGGCATATCCTCAGTGTAAGGAGCTTTGTTTACAGGGCCGTAAACTGTTGCGGAAGATGAGAAAACTATCTTCTTACAGCCGTATTTCCTCATTGCCTTGATAAGCATGAGAGTGCCTGTGATGTTGTTGTGGTAATATTCAACAGGTTTCTGAACAGATTCGCCAACCGCTTTAAGACCTGCAAAATGTATAACAGCGTCTATCTTGTTTTCTTCAAATATCTTCTCAAGTGCTGCAAGGTCAAGAAGATCTGCCTCATAAAAAGCAAAGTCCTTGCCTGTTATCTTCTTTATTCTGTTAAGAGCCTCCGGCTTTGAGTTTGAAAAGTTATCAACTATAACTACTTCATAGCCTGCTTCAAGAAGCTCAACGCAGGTGTGGCTTCCGATAAATCCTGCTCCGCCTGTAACGAGTATTTTTGCCATATTCTTTACCTCCCAAATATGTCAGGTTTTTTCTTACACTTACATTATACCATATTTTCACGTTTTTGCAATACCATTTTTGTTTCAAACGCATGGATTTTTGTTGCAAAGAGAATAAAAATATGCTATCATATCTATAACAGACCATCTCACAGAAAGGAACACACAGAATGAATACAGACCGCCATTCCTTTAAATCAGACCAGACGGACGCACTTTCACTGTCAGTATACAACGTGGGTTATGAAAAATGTCAGGGGCTTCACAGTTGGGGAAGCGGCGTTCGTGACCATTATCTTATCCACCACATCATAAGTGGCAAGGGCGTATACAAAACACCGCAGGGAGAGTATCACCTTAGCGCAGGGGACACCTTTCTCATTTACCCCTACACTGTTATAACATACACTGCCGACAAGAACGACCCATGGGAATACTACTGGGCAGGCTTCAACGGTTCTGACGCTGAATTTATCCTTGATCGTGCAGGCTTCACAAGAGAGTGTCCCGTTATCTCCGCAGACTTTGGAAGCGAGCTTAAAGACAGTCTTGAACGCATTTATCGTCTTAGCGGAAACAGAAGCTCAGACCTTGTGAAAATGACAGGTCAGCTTTACATCACGCTGGGCATTCTTATGGAACGCTCGGGAAGTCAAAGCCGTTCGGGGAGCACCGCAAAGGGATATGTCACAAAGGCGAAAAACTACATTGCACACAACTACACCCTTGGGATAGGGGTCGAGAATGCCACCGATTTCGTTGGCGTGAGCCGTGCCACGCTATATCGAGCTTTCATGGAATACGAGGGGCTTTCTCCTGCACAGTATATAACTGATTTCCGTGTGAACGCCGCCTGTCGTTTGCTGGAAGAAACTGAGCTTCCTGTGTCGGCTGTGGCAAGGTCGGTAGGGTATAATGACAGCCTTTATTTTTCAAGGATATTCCACAAGACAAAGGGCATGTCACCTACGGAATACAGGGCTGACGCTTTGTGTACAAAAGGTGAAAACAAGGCGTTTTCGGTTGACAAGGGTATATAAATGAGATATAATAAATAGGTATAATCAGCTACGAAAGGGTCTTAAACAATGAATTTCTTTATGGTCGGCTCGTTTTTCATGCTTTTCATGCTAAACGCAGGCTGGACTTCTAATTACGTTATAAAGCTTGCAGGCTTTTTATTTTTCGCAGTGGGAACGGCTGAGGCTGAAGAACGCACTGACGCTTTCGCACATCTTAAAAAGCCTGCTTACACTTCTTCCGCTATGTGCGCTCTTGCGGTGGTATGTCAGCTTCTATTGAAACTTCTCTCCCCTGCGGCAATGGCGGCGAACGTTATAAGCATTTTGCTGTCGGCGGCAACTGTCTATATGTCACTGAACCTTATGAGAATGTTCCTTGTGGCGCTTGACAGCCACAGAGAGCTTGTGGAAGACGTTTCAAACATTGTAAGGCTTCAGGGCAGTTTCAACAAACTTGCTCTTATGACGTTTATTTACTTTGGGGGCGACCTGCTCAACAGGCTAATACCAATAGAGTTCGTCACCACCCTTGCAGGCGTTATTGCGGCAATAGCAAAGATACTTGTGTATATTTTCCTGCTCATCATGCTTTACAACTTCAACAAGCTGAGGACAGATTATGAAAAACGCCGTGAAAGAGAAAACAAATAAGGATATTTCAAGAACGTCATGTTCACAAATGGCGTTCTGTTTTGTGTATAAAGGCAACAAAGAATAGGAGAACGAAAAATGCTATCAATAATAATACCAAGCTATAACGAGGAGGGCAACGTTGCAAAATGTGCTTCTGTTGTTTCAAAGCTTCTCAGCGAAAACGGTATAGACTATGAGCTTGTTTTTGTAAACGACGGCTCAAAGGACAGAACATGGGATATAATCTCAAACCTTGCACGCAATGACGAGCATATCGTGGGCGTGAATTTTTCAAGGAATTTCGGCAAGGAGAGCGCAATTTTCGCAGGACTTGAAACTGCAAAGGGCGACGCTTGCGTTCTGCTGGACTGTGACCTGCAGTTCCCGCCTGAGGTCATAATCGAGATGTACAACATCTGGAAAAACAATGACGTTGACATTGTTGAGGGCAGAAAAAATTCCCGTGGAAAGGAAAACCCTGTATACAAATTTTTCTCTCTGTGGTTTTACAAGATGATAAACAAGTCAAGCGGACTCGACATGGAAGCGGCTTCCGATTTCAAGCTTCTTGACAGGGCTGTGGTAGATTCACTGAATGCAATGCCTGAAAGACTGACGTTTTTCAGAGCAATGTCAAGCTGGGTAGGCTACAAGACGGAGCGTGTATATTTTGACGTTGCTGACAGAGAGATAGGCGAATCAAAGTGGTCTGTAAAGGGGCTTTTCAAATTCGCCATAAACAGCATAACCTCTTTTACCTCTGCGCCTTTGCAGATAGTGACAGTATGCGGTGTTATAACCTTCATATTCTCAGTGATATTAGGACTTCATACCCTTATCAAAAAGCTTATCGGTGCGTCGGCGGTAGGATTTTCAACTGTCATAATCCTACAGCTTCTCACATCGAGTATAATAATGTTCAGTCTTGGAATAATAGGCTTTTATCTCTCAAAGATATACGAGGAGATAAAGCAGCGACCTAGATACATAATCCGTGATATCATAAGAAAAGACGACGAGGAGAAAAAGAATGGAAAAGACTAAGACATCTCCCCTTTCATTTGTAAAGAAATGGTGCTATGATAAGCGGCTGTACTTTTTGGTGTTCTTTCTGCCTGTGGCAATAATGTTTTCTGCCTATGCTTTTTTCAAGATTCACCCTATCGGCGACAGCTCGGTGCTTGTGCTTGATTTGAACGGTCAGTATGTTTACTACTACGAGCAGTTCCGTGACGCTTTCCATGGCAACGGCAGTTTTATCTACAACTGGTCACGAAACCTCAGCGGAGAAATGTTCGGTGTGTTTGCATATTATCTTGCAAGCCCTTTTATGCTGATACTTGTGCTGCTGCCGAGAACGATGATGGCGACCTCTATCCTTATTTTACAGCTTGCAAAGATAGGCACAGCGGCTGTGACGTTCATGTTCTTCTTAAAAAAGATATCAGTGCAGAAGCCTAAAACTATCTCACTTATCATATTCCCTACCATGTATGCTCTTATGTCATACATGGTGGTACAGCTTATGGACCCTATGTGGCTTGACGGACTTATCTATCTGCCGCTTATATGCTGGGGCGTTCACAGGCTCGTTGATGAGGGCAAGCTTGTGCCTTATATAGTGCCGCTGGCGCTTATGTTCATTGCACATTTCTACATCGGCTATATGGTGGGAATTTTCACGTTTTTCTACTTCTGCTGGTACTGCCTTTCAAGAGAGGGCAGGATATTGCCAAAAAAGTTCTTCTCACGCTGTGTGGCTTTCGGTATCGGCACGCTTGTTGCGCTTATGTGTGCGGCGTTCGTTCTTATAACCGTTTACAATTCTTTGAAGCTTGGCAAGTTTGAGTTCACTGACCCTGATTTTTCTCTTGCAACACAGTTCGATTTTCTCACGTTCATAACAAAGCTTTTCCCAATGTCATATGACACTGTTTACCCTGAGGGTATGCCTATGATATACTGCGGAACTGCTGTATTGATACTTGTTCCGCTGTTCTTTATGAACGACAGGATAACAATGAAAGAAAAGACCTCCACAGGTCTGCTCACTTTCCTGCTTGTTATATTAATGTATATAAAGCCTGCTGATATGGCAATGCACGGCTTCCAAGTGCCGAACTGGCTGCCTTACAGATATTCTTTCATATTCTCATTCCTGATGATAGTAATGGCGTTCAGGGCGTTTGAAAACCTCGAGGGCATAACGGCAAAGAACATCGGCGGAATTTTCTTTGGACTTATGGTATTCCTCTTTTGGTGTGAGCGTGAGAACTACTCTCACTTCCAGCTTTTTGAAACAAAGACAAGTGAAACAGGCGACACCACAAATGTGATACAGGGCATATGGGTATCCATGATAGCTCTGGCGGCATATTTCGCACTTATCTATCTTATCAAGAAATATCCAAAATCAAAGGCTGTTTGTATCGTAATGGTAGGCGTTCTTGCGGTTGAGCTTTTTGCAAACAGCGCTGACACTATCGACAAGATAGACACTGACGTTGCATACAGCAAATACACTTCTTATGAACCTTACATGACGCAGACGAGAAACGCTGTGTCAATGATGAAGGAATATGACCCGTCGCTTTTCTACCGCATGGAGGCAACTTTCCACAGAACCGTAAACGACCCTATCGGAACAGGCTACAAGGGCATTTCACATTCAAGCTCAACGATGAACGCACCTGCCCTTATGATGCTCCACAAACTTGGATATGCTTACGGCGGTCACTACACAAAATATGACGGCACAACTTTCATGACGGACGCTCTGTTTGACATAAAATATCTTATGGACAAAACAGGCGACACCTCTTTTGTTGGCACAAGAGTTAAAGTTCCAGAGGAATACAAGCTCACAACAGAATACACAGAAGATGTTACAACATACAAATTCTACAACAACCCTAACGCTCTTGGTCTTGGCATGGTATCTTCGCCTAGTATTGAGGACGTGTCACTTTCTGAAGATAATCCTTTTGAAAATCAGAACATGGTATTCAACGCCCTCGCAGGCACAACAAAGGAATATTTCACAAAGATACCTGTTATAAACAGCGAAATGGAGAACGTTTCTACATCTCAGCTCACTGACGGACACACGAAATACTTCCCTACAGACACTTCCATTGCAGAATGTCACATTGACTATGTTGTGAAAATGGATAAGGACTCATATCTTTATATGTATCTTCCAACCAAATATGAGCGTTCCTGCAACGTGTGGATACAGGACGAGGACGATTATATGGACGGCTCTGAGCCTATGGAATATGCAGGTCAGTTCTTTGTGGGCGACAATTATTCCATTATGAATCTTGGCAAATTCTATGAGGGGCAGGAGCTTCGCATACGCATAACGGTGGCAAATGACGATAACGAAGCTTACTGGAAAGACCAGCTTTTCTACACCTTTGATTATGACAGCTTTGCACAGACCTGCGCTGATATGCAGAAAAATGTGCTTGAGGTCACAAGCTTTAAGGACACTTATCTTGAGGGCACTGTTAATGCTGAAAATGACGGCTCTGTACTGTTCACAACCATACCATATGAAAACGGCTGGACTATCACTGTGAACGGCAAAAAGGTGACGGCTGAAAAATCTCTTGACAGCCTTATAACTATCCCTTTGGAGCAGGGTGAAAACAAGATAACAATGAAGTTCTCCCCTGACTATTGGAAGGTATCTCTTATCATAACGGGCTTTGGTGTTGCCCTGTTGGTGCTTATATTCCTGTTTGAATATAAGCGTGGAAAAGTCATGAAAAAGGTGCTTGCAAAAGCTAACTTTACGGCCGAGAGCAGTGAGAAAGCCACAACCCCTGTGATAAATGACACAACTGATACAACGGACGAGCCGCTGAGGATATACCGACCTGACAATGATGATGACGAAAAGCTTCGGCACATAAACGAGATGATGAAAAATATTCTCGGTGAGGACGAGGATAGTGGCAAAAACGATAAATAGCGACGAAAGCTGCGAAAAAAATCTATTGACAAGGCTTTTATAAAATAGTATTATAATAGGGACGGAAATTCTATCCGCCCCTATTTTTTCGGACAGCGGATAAAGACTTCACAAATGAAAGGACTAATCAAAATGGCAAAAAAGATCTACACAAAAAAGCTTACATATGCAGGAATGTCCCTGTGTCTGCTGAGTTTTTTCGCATTCATTCTCTCGGCAGCAGGCGCTCTTGCTGACCCTGTGGGAAAGCTCGTTTACAACAACGTTTTCACAAACAAGATAGACTTTTTGTTCACCCCCGACATTTTCGCTTATGTGAACACCTATGGTCTTTCATGCGCACTCGCCATATTCAGCCTTGTGGCGTTTTTCACATCTGCAAGAGCAAAGGGCAAGAAAAAGCTTGATGGTGCATTCGCAGGCTTTCTTATCCTTTTCCCGCTTGTTGTGATGATAACAAAGGGCATAATGATATACTATGTTACAGTAAAAGGTCACTTCTCAAACGCTATAACAATGGGCTATGACAATGACAAGTTCAGGGTAGCCCTTTCACTTGCTGATGATGTTCTGCCATTTATTGCGGCTTTCCTGCTTTTTATCGGTGGACTTGTTATTGCAGGCAGACTTATGGGCGAAGATTTCGCCGTTGAGATACCTGTTGCCGCAAAGACGCCTGACAATGCCCCTGCGCCTATCCCAATGACTACACCGCAAGAACAGAGTTTTGCTCAGCCTGATATGTCACAGTTCAGAAAGCCCGACAATGCCGAGCCTGTTATGTCACAGAGCGTAGTTGAGCCTGAGATACCACAACAGACAGAGCCTATAGAACCACCTACAGAAACGGCTGAACAGCCTGTCGAGCAGACCGCACCTGAAAAGTGTCCTCACTGCGGCTCAGAGCTGAAGAGCGGAGCCAAATTTTGCAGCGTTTGCGGAAACAAGGTCTAAAAAGCTACACCAATACACTTCCATAAAAAATACGGCATATGCCACTTTTTCGGTGACATATGCCGTGTTTCATTTTTACTGTTCTGATACGCTAGGGCTTGCAAGACCATGCTTTACTCGGTCACGGACCTCCGCTCTCTTTGCGTCGTTAAATCTGTCGAGAGTTCCAACAAGATAGCCTGTTATTCTTCTTATACGCTGAAAAGGCACGTCTGCAAAGTGATAATCAACGTCAACAAAGTCGCCGTCTATTTTTAGGTCGATAGTCTGGATAGTCTTTTCAGGGTAAAGCTTCTGCGCCCTGTCGATATATGAATTTATCTCTGCCTGGGACATCTCCCCGCCTGTTACGTTCACATTTACCATTTTACATTACCTCCATTTTTCTTTGTTATACATATTGTTGCCACAATAAAAGGATACCACAATATCTTGTATTTGTCAATAGTTAATACCTACAAAGCACATGAGTATATTTTGTAGGGTATGCCTGCATGGTCAGCCTTTCATTTCTTCTCTTATACCTCGCCAATCGGGACAGAACTTGCCCACCAAAGCCCAGAAATCCTTGCTGTGATCCATAAAGACCAAGTGGCAAAGCTCGTGGAGGCAGACATAATCTATGCACTCTCTGCGGAAAACGATAAGCTTTGAGTTTATGGAAATATGCCTGTTTGAGATACATCTTCCCCAGCTTGCTGTCAGCGGTTTTATTGTGACCTTTTCAGGCACAAGCCCTGTGGAGGCAGACATTTTCTGCATACTTTTTGTTATCTCCGCCACTGTGAGATCGTTTATGAACTTGGTGGTCTGCTCTTTTACATAGGTCTGGTCGCTGGTCTTGTTCACGGCAATGAGAAGCTTGCCGTCCTCTATCTTGGGAGAAAAATACTTATCAGCTTGAACAAGGGTCAGGGTAAGCTCGTTCCCCAAAAGTCTGAGCCTTTCGCCATGGCAGAAATCTTTCGGCAGACCCACCGTCGCCTTGTCTTTTTGCTCTTTTATCCAGCCCAGATTGTTATTAATAAAGCTTTCAAGCTGCTGCTTTGAACAGCCGTAAGGCACACGCACTGTCAAAATGCCGTCACGCATACCCATATTAAGGCGACTTCTTTTGGCAACGTCAAGGATAAAGTCTATGCGCTCTCCGTTTTTATCCTCGATAAAAGTATTATATTTCGGCACTTCAAAGCCCCCACATCCAAAAACGCCGCACATTCTTTTGTGCGGCGCTGTATTTTTTACCACTGTACTGCTATAGAGCTGTCTGTTGTAAGATAATCCTTATAAATATATCCTGTGAGTGGACCGTCTATGTTCATGAAATTTATCTTAACATATCCGTTATCCTCATATTCAAGAACGTTTACCTGAACGCCCGGTGACATACAAACGATATTCTCAGCGTCATTATCAGGTGCCACATGAAGATAAGCATACTCTGTGACATACATTACCTCAAGCACATCTGTCTGGCTAGACTCGTCGCTGGACACATCTGTTACCGCACCGCTTTCGTCCACACTGCTGTTATCAGTAACGGACGTATCCGCAGGGGCGGTACTGTTCACTGGCTCAGCCACAGACTCATTTGTATTTATGGTGGCAGTATTTATACCCTTTGGCACTTCTGAACTATTGCTTGCAAAAAGCCCCTTGGCAAGCAGAAGTATCACGCACAGCACAAATATGCCCACAACTATTATTGCGACAACGCTCGCCGTATTTCCCGAAGCCTTGCGGGAAACGTTATTCTTGTTATTATCCATATATTGCACGGCACAAGCCGTCACATTTCGCCTCCTTTTGCAGGAACACACCTGCACACCTGCAAACAAAGCACAGGTACATAAACATATTATAATATTTTTTATCATCAATGTCAATGACAGTTTAATTACAATATTGTCACATTTCACTCTTTAAGCCCTCTTCTTGAGATATTTGCCATATTTACACCGATATTTTGACATTATAGCCAAATAGACGTTTACTAATTTGATTAAAATACATATTAACAGAATCAACAAAATGTGATATAATGAGATTTAAGGGCGTGCCTTGGAAGGCGTTGCCCTTATAGTATAAAAGCAAGGGGGGCAGGAAGTTGCATAAAAAAATTATCTGCGGTGCATTGTCTGCTGCAATGTTCCTGACCCTTTTTTCAGCCTGCGGTCGATCTGAAGAGAGCGTGGTCAATACTAAAAACTCCTCGTTTATCGAACAAGAGGAAGTCGTTGACAGCCCTGCAAAGATATTTTTCTCAGCATGGAACGGCAGTGAGATAACCGCTGACACGGCTAGAGAGCATGGTATGATTTTCATGGACTCTTCGGAAGAAAGTGATATGCGCTGGGCTGAGTTCTGTGAGTGCGTAAAAAGCGGCACTGAGGCTGAGATAACAGTATGCACAAGCACGCAGGTGATACATGCTGAAAGCTCTTTGGAGGGGGACAGCGGTGTTCTTACCATAGAATCTGAGGACTTTTCTGAGGGCAGCATGAAGCTTTTCTCAAAAAAGCTTTCTGCCGACAGCTTTTACAGCGTTTGTGAAAACGGATTGACGGTATATTACGCAGGAAGCAACAAGCTTTATCAGACAGAGAATGTAACAAGTGAGCTTACAGACGTTCCTTTTGAGCAGAAGATATACAAGTGCAGCAGTGAAGCCAACATGACATTCCCCTATCAAAAAATGTTCTCAAATTATGATGATTTCAGTGAATATTATTTAAAATACAATGGTGAACTGCAAATTCAGGAAATGAAAAAGGATATGGAAGCTTTTGAAAACGAAGGCGGCTTCAACAACCATGTTATTTTTCTAAAAGGAGAGCTTTCGGGATATGAGCATATCGACTACAAAGCAGTAAGGGCGGTCAAGGACAAGGATTCCCTTTTCATATATGTGGCTAAAGAGATACCTGAGAACAAGGCAGGGGCGACTTCAAAACGGCAGATAACTGTCACAGTGCCGTCAGAGTATCTTGACGAGATAAGCCCCAAAAACATAAAATGGATAGTTTTCACACAAGAGTGACAAAAGGTGGACAAGGTGTCTGCCTTTTTTTATTCTGAAAGTTGACAGATAAAAGCATTAGTATTATAATAAGGTCAACACCTCATAAGGAGATATTTATATGAAGCTTTTTTACCCTGAGATATTTGATGAATTTGTCTGCACAGGCTCGCAGTGTTCTGACAACTGCTGTATGACCGATTGGGATATCGAGATAGACGAGGACACCTACGGCTTTTACAAAAAGCTTGACAATAATATAGGCAGGAAGTTTGTGAACTCAGTTACGGAAGACGAGGGCGTGAAATATCTTGTCCACTGCGACGGCAAATGCCCTATGCTCAACGAAAAGGGGCTTTGCTCTGTTCAGCTTGCTTACGGTGAGGAAAACATCTCAGACATATGCCGTGAACACCCGAGGTTTTACGAGTGGTTTGGAGATTACAAGGAGGCAGGCGTGGGACTTGCCTGCGAAGAAGCTGTGAGAATGTATCTTTCTGACGATGAGCCTGTAAGATTTTTTACCAAAGAGATAGATGAAGAGCCTGACGACCTTGAGTTCGATCCCCAGCTTCTTGAAACCATGCTTTTTGCACGAACGGCTTTCATTGACCTGCTTCAAAACAGGGAATATTCTCTCCATGACAGACTTGTGAACGTTCTTTCAGCGTCAGCGGAGATACAATATGCTCTTGACGAAGAGGATACAGAGGAGATAAAAGCCATTGCCCAGGAGCTTTCCCAACCTGAGATAATTGCAGAGCGTGTGGAGAGTTTGAAAAAGGCTTTGCCTGAAAAGCCTTTGGAAAATGCCGAAAATATGCTTTTGTATCTTGAACGTCTTGACTTTATAGGCGACATTCTCCCACAGCAGATAAAGGACGCAAGCCGATTTGTGAAAAAGCTTTCCGCACCCTTAAAGGCTCAGACGAGCGGTGAGTACGAAAAGCTTGCGGTGTATTTTGTATACAGATATTTTCTTAAAGCTGTGAGAGATTTCGACCTGCTTTCAAAAATAAAGGCTATGATAGTGTTCGTTTTTGTCGCAGAGGTCATAAACCTCAGTCGTGAGCAGGACGCTCACGCACGCTTTGAAACCGTCAAGGAGCTTTGCAAGGAGATAGAATACTCAGGTGACAACATGGACAGGATATATGATGACAGCTATCTTTCCGATATTTTCTCCGACACTTCTATGCTTGCACTTCTTGAATGGACGCTTTAAAGAAGAAGGTAGCCAAGTGCCAGAAGAAGCTTTATGTCTGCGCCCTGCTTGTATAATATGTAAATAAGCAGACCGATAAGGGCTTTTTCCTCGTCTATCTTTATATCGCCTAAATTCCCCCCAAGCAGACCGCTCAAAAACGAACTGCTCTGAGGGGCTTTTTGTGGGCTATGAGCATTCTGAGTGCGAGGGGTTTCCTCTGCTTTAGGTGGTGCAGGCTCGCTATTAGGGCTTGCGCTCACAATGCTTCGTGAACGCCTTTGCATTTCTCTCACACGGCGAATGGCTTCCTCCTGCATGGTGGTGAAATTATTGTCATCAGAATAAGCCAAGCAGATCACCTCCCAGAAGTCCGCTTTCTTTCAGTGCGGGATAGACCGCAAAAAGCTTGAATATTTTTATGAGCCTGTCTATTTTCGCCTGATTTTCTTCTTTCAGCAGAGGTCGCAAAGCAAGAAGAAGCTGGATATTTTTATCGGGCTTTGAAGCTGACTGCATAATGCTTTGTATCTTCATAAGCTTTGCAATATCAAGACCCCCTGTCTGTGTCGCTTGCGCAGGCTTGCTTTCCGCAGGCGGAGAAACGCCGCCTAGGCTTTGGAGAAGCTGAGAAAAGTCCATGTTCCGGGGGCTTTGTGGAGCTTCGCTCTGACCGCCCTGTTCTCCCTGTCCGCCGTTATCCGCCGTGAGCATATCCGCAAGCTCCTTTATCTGTTTCATGCTTTCCTCGTCATTAAGCACATTCTGTATTTTGTTCATCAGATCGTCCAATTATTTCACCGCCTGTTCAAGCTTTTGCCCTGTAAAATACTATTTTCCCTGAAGCTTTTTGAATATCGCCCTTGCCTGTGGTGAGGACAATATTTTCTCGGCAGTTTTCGGATCTGACAAAGCCTTTTGAAGCATCATAGCCTCGTTTTGTGGCATACCCTGAAGCGCCCTGTCATAAACTCCGCTTTCAAGCTGACCTTTCAGCACATCAGGAGTAGTGCCTAGCTTTCTTGAAGCCACTGCAAGAAGCGCCTGCATGGCTTTTGGATCCATAGAATTGAAGCTGTTTTTTGCGCTCATAAAAAATTCTCCTTTTTTCTATAGTATTTATAAATATTTATGTTATAATATTGCTTGTTATAACTGGTAAAGGGGTGTAACTATGAGAATAATCGTTTTTTCGGATACTCATGGAAATTATTCTGCAATGCACAAAATATTCAAGAGAAACGGCGACGCCGACCTGTTTATTTTTCTTGGTGACGGTGAACGTGACCTTGACAGCCTGAGAGTGCAGTATCTTGACAAAAAGATAGTAAACGTATCAGGAAACTGCGACTTTGCCTCGCTCACTCCCGAAAATGACATATACATGACCGATGACGGTATAAAGATATTTTTCACACATGGCCACAAGTGGGGCGTGAAATACTCTACCGACAGACTTTTTTACAAAGCCAAGGAAATAGGCGCACAGATAGCACTTTTCGGACACACACACTGCCGCTACTATGCCTATGAGGAGGGTATCCACATTTTAAACCCCGGCAGTGCAGGTCAGCCGAGAGACGGCAAGCCTGCAAGCTATGCCTATATTGACATTACAAAGGACGGGGGCATATTCTGTAGTCACGTTGACCTATAATATGCTCAGAGCTTAGATCTTGTTAAGGCAATACCGCACAAAGATTGTGCGTCAGATGCGTAGTCAGATTTTTTGTCAGATTGCATAAAAATTCCGCAGGCATACTGTCGTATGTCAAGGGATTTTTGTGTGATATGACGGAAAATCTGCAAGCAGATGGCGTGCAAAGCCGTCAGGCAGGCTTTGTGCGGTGTTGCCTTAAACAAAAAGCGGACGAACACCTTTCATGTTCGCCCGCATTTTTATGCTAAAAATTATTCTGATATCTCTTTTCTTACCCTTTCAAGCTCATCGAGGAACATCTGATCCGCATGGCTAAGGCGGTAATTGCTCTGATAGATAAGAACGTCCTTATTGGTCTTTTTGAAGCTATGACAAACTCTCTGCACAAGGCCATAACGCTTCAATATCTCCTTTGGCAGAGGACTTACCCACATGAATGAGTCTGGACAAGCCGAGAGGATATCGAACTGACTTCCTCTCTCATAGACGTAAATATGCCTGCTGTGATTATTAAGCTCAGCGTTTTTCTTCTGATAAGTCGCTGAGATGTTCGGCACGATATTATCGCCGTGCAATACCTCTATGTATTTATCAAGGACAGTTTCGTTTATCTCTTTTTCTTTAGCAAGCTGGCTGTTTTCGCTTGTGATAAGTACATAATCGAACTCCCACACGTTATGATATTTCAGATTTTTCTCTTCTATCATAGACATGAAAAAGCTCTCATATGCCACAGGATAACGGATTATACCCATGTTATATTCGCATTCCACCACTGCGTTTATGGCTTCCATGGAGTTTGTTTCCCTTATTTTTGCGTCAAGCTCCACATTCGTGCCTAACTTGTTCACAAAGCAAGTGAAAGCGTGGGTTATATAGCTTGCTCTTGGCAAAAGCAGAGAGAAGTTCACAGCGTTTTCACCATTATCCTTATAAAGGCTCTCCATTTTATCCATTTGCACAAGTATGGCCTTTGCATACTGCAGGAACTGCTTACCCTTTTCTGTGGCAACAACACCCTTTGCACTTCTTTTAAAAATCGGTATGCCAACTTCTCTTTCCATTTCCTTTATAGCTTTTGAAAGGTTAGGCTGACCCATATAAAGTGCTGAAGCTGCTTTTGTGATAGACCCAAGTCTTTCGACCTCTACCATATATCTGAGATGAGTTAAATTCATAGTTTCCCCTTCTTTGTTATCGGTATATAAAATTTTAAGGCTGTCATATAATATTATATATGCTTTCTGTCAATTTCATTATAAAGCTTTGTTAAAAACTTGTCAACCGCAGAGAGCGTTTTTTAACATTTATTTAACATAAAGCGAAGGCATTCACCTCTTGACAATGCCTTTACACTCTGTTATAATCTTATATGTTTAAGGCTTACTTCTGCCGCCGGGTAGAAGTTTTGCGTCGGACCTGCTGTCGTTAGGCTTTAAAAGACAGCGGTGTTCGGCGTTTTTTTGTGGGATAAACGGAGGGTAAAAATGAAGAAAAATTCACATCTTAGGGACTTTGCCAGATACGCTTCTCTGAACGTTCTTGGAATGATAGGTGTATCGTGCTATATCCTTGCGGACACGTTCTTTGTCGCAAAGGGCATGGGTGCAGACGGTGTTACTGCACTGAATATCGCCATTCCAATATACAGCCTTATCCACGGAACAGGTCTTATGATCGGCATGGGCGGAGCGACAAAGTTTGCAATATACAAAAGTCAGGGACGTGACGAAGCAGGAAGCAGAGTTTTCACCTGTGCACTGCTTATGGCTCTGGTGATTGGAGCGATATACTTTTTGGGCGGAGCGTTTTTCTCAATGCCACTTGCAAAGCTTCTTGGTGCAAAGGGCAGCGTTGTGGGCATGACTAATACCTACCTAAAAGTGCTTATGATGTTCGGACCGTTCTTTGTGCTTAACGACACTTTCAACTGCTTTATAAGAAATGACGGAAACCCAAAGCTTTCAATGGCGGCAATGCTTACAGGAAGCTTTTCAAACATAATACTTGACTATGTGTTCATTTTCCCGCTGGATATGGGCATTTTCGGAGCTATCCTTGCAACAGGGCTTTCGCCTGTCATAAGCCTTTGCATACTGAGCATATACAAATTCCGCAAAAAGAACAGCTTCCATATCGTCAGGACAAGGCACGAAGGAAGAACTTTTGGCGGCATATTGTCCATAGGCGTGCAGTCGCTTATAACTGAGCTTTCATCAGGCATCGTAGTGCTTGCGTTCAATATAATAATACTTGGTCTTGCAGGCAACACAGGCGTTGCAGCTTATGCAGTGATAGCGAATACTTCCATTGTGGCTGTATCCATATTCACCGGTATCGCACAAGGCGGTCAGCCGCTTATCAGTGCTGCTCACGGCATTGGCAACAAAGACCGTCTTAGAGCAGTGCTGAGATATTCTGTTATATCACAGCTTGTGATTGCGCTTATGGTTTACCTTGCTATTGCATTTTTCACAACGCCTATCGCCGCTATATTCAACAGCGAGCATATCGACTCTCTTCAGCGCATGGCAGAGGACGGCATGAAAATATACTTCACCGGATTGTTTTTCTCAGGCTTCAATATAATAATATCTGCATTTTTTGCGGCTTCTGAAAAAATCATACCAGCCCAGACCATCACCATATTAAGGGGCTTTGCTCTTATCGTGCCAATGGCTTTCATTATGTCCAAGGCAGCAGGATTAACTGGCGTATGGCTTGCTTATCCTGTCACGGAATTTATCGTAGCGGCAATATCCATAATATTCTATATAAGAAACAGACACAAGACATAAAACAAAACGGCAAAGTATCAGGCTTTGCCGTTTTATTTTTGCGTAAAGCTTGAAAAAAGTTGATTTTTATGCTATCATAAAGAATAGTGATAAATTTTGCGGAGGTCAACTGACAAATGATAAACACAAGCGGCAACACGCTGATAATAGATATAAGGGACGAGCTTTCTTTTGAGTATGGTCACATTGACGGAGCAGTGAACATCCCTGCCGAAAAGCTTGATAAAAGCGACCTGCCAAAGGACAAAAAGCTTCTTATCTGCTGTAAAAGCGGACTTATAAGCGACACTGAGGCAGAAAAGCTTCGAGAGCTTGGCTATGACGCTGAAAACCTAGAGGGTGGCTACTATGGCTGGCTGAGAGAAAAGCTTTCCAAAGAGGTCGTAGAAGATATCTCACAGGACGCTGAGCGGAGCATACAAAAGAAATTCCGCAAGGAGATATGGAACAGATTCACACAATCTGTGAACGAATATGAGCTTATAAAGCCTAATGACAGGATAGCGGTGTGCATATCGGGCGGCAAGGATTCAATGCTCATGGCAAAGCTCATACAAATGCTTCACCGCCACAGCAAGTTCCCTTTCGAGGTAAAATTTCTTGTTATGGATCCGGGCTACAGCCCTGCAAACCGTGAGATAATCGAGCGCAACGCAAAGCGGCTTGGAATACCCATAACAGTGTTTGAGTCTGATATTTTTGACTCTGTATACAATGTGGAGAAAAATCCATGCTATCTGTGCGCACGAATGAGAAGAGGTCATTTATACAGCAAAGCACAGGAGCTTGGCTGTAACAAGATCGCACTTGGACATCACTATGATGATGTTATCGAGACCATACTTATGTCAATGCTTTACGGCGGACAGATACAGACAATGATGCCAAAGCTCAACAGCACGAATTTTGAGGGTATGCAGCTCATAAGGCCGCTCTATATGGTCAGAGAGGACGATATCAAGCGCTGGCGTGACTATAACGGGCTGCGTTTCATACAGTGTGCCTGCAAGTTCACCGACACCTGCACCACCTGCGCACCTGACAGCAGGACAGTATCAAAGCGTATGGAGATAAAACAGCTTATTGCAAAGCTAAAGCTTGTTAATCCGCAGGTAGAATACAATATTTTCAAGAGTGTGGAGAATGTTATGCTCAATCAGGTCATTGCATACAAAGACGACGAGGGCAGACACAGCTTTTTGGAGAGATTCAAAGAGGAATAAAAACTCATCAGCCACAAGCGGTGAAACAGGCGAACAAAGGTCGCCCCTACAAAAAAGTCATCGCCGCAGGCGATACCTTAATTCCTCATTCCTCACTTATCTATAAGGTGGCATAATAATGATATTTCTATTTCTTCTGCCCTTTTATCTGGGCGTATCATCATACATGATGTTCCGATTTTTCTACTGGATGAAGCACTGCAACCACAGATTTAACTGGCTGCGTTTCAAAGTGCCTTTTGCAGTGGTCTATCTTTTCATGGCGCTTTCGCCTGTTATAGCTTTTCTGCTTCCAAAATCCGCCGTTGCTATCGTCATAAGGCGAATTTCTACATACTGGATAGGCATTATGCTCTACTCACTCTTGTATGTGGTGCTTTTTGACCTGCTAAGACTTATCGCAAAGCACACGAAGCTCAAAAACACGCTGCTTTTTTCCCGTGGAAGCGTTATTTCCATAGGTTCGGTGGTTGTGGCTTGTGCGGTGGCGACCTGTCTTTACGGCATTTTCAATGCACGAAACATCAAAGTGAATGAATACAGCGTAACTGTCAACAAGTCATGTGGCAGTGACAAGCATTTAAAAGCTGTGCTTGTGGCTGACCTGCACATGGGTTACGCCATCGGTGTGGATCACATCACCAACATGGTTGAGAAAATAAACCAGCAGAACGCTGACATTGTTATAATAGCAGGAGATATTTTTGACAACAGCTATGACGGCATGGACGATCCCGAAGGTATAAAGGCACAGCTCAAGTCCATAAAGAGCAAATACGGCGTTTATGCTGTCTATGGCAACCACGATATAGATGAAAAAATTCTCATGGGATTTACCTTTGACTGGGGCGGAAAACAGCTCCACAACGAGAAAATGACAAACTTTATGAAAGAGTGTAACATAAAGCTTATCAACGATGAGTCTGTTTTGATAAACGATGAATTTTATCTTGTGGGCAGGCGTGACACTGACAAGCCCGGTACTGAGGACGGCACTCGTGCAGAGATATCAGAGCTTACGAAGGATCTTGACAAGACCAAGCCGATATTTGTGCTTTCCCACGAGCCTGACGAGCTTCAAAAGACCGCTGACGCAGGTGCAGACATAGATTTCTCAGGTCACACACATGACGGGCAGCTTTTCCCAGGCAATCTGACAATAGGTCTTTTCTGGGAAAACCCATGTGGCATGATAAAGAAAGATAACATGTACTCCATTGTCACCTCTGGTGTTGGTGTATACGGCACTTTCATGAGGGTAGGAACTGACGCTGAGATATGCTCTGTAGATATTGATTTTGCAGGTTAAGTTATATAGTAAAAGGTCTGTCACTTGATTTTGGTGACAGACCTTTTTTATGCTAAACAATATCTTTTTCAAAAACGGCTTTGATATTCATATCTCCATTCACCTTAGCCTTTATCTCCGATTGGGTATTATCGCCCTTTACGCCCTCCCAATGGTCAAAATGCCAGCCTGATTTTGCTTGTGCGCTCAGTTTTATCTCACAGCCGTCAAAATATGTGCCGCTATAATCACTTTCTATTTCAACGCCCCCTATCAAAACGCTTCCCTGCTCGTTATCCGCTGATATATTCAATGTTCTGCGCTCATAATAGTCAAACTCTCTTTCAAGATAGCCAAGCACTTTATCATATCTTCCCTCAATAAAATTCTGCCAACGTATTATCATAGGGTCTGTAGCTTTCGCAAGGTTTGCCCATGTTGGAAAACGGTCGAAATAATTATCAAGCTCGCCGTAATAGATATTCTTATAATATTCGAGATACTCCCCGAACCGCTCCGCAGTAAAGTTCACGCTTCCAAGCTGACACATTGCCGAGGTGAGCTTCAAATCAAATTCCTCGTTATCTATAAGGCTGCAAAGTATTCCGCCAAACTTTGTATAGCTTTGGCTTCTAAGATACGAGAACATATTTGTTTCCAGATCCTTCTCGTTATAATGCGAGCATGACGATTCCGTATCGAAAAGCACAAAGCGCCATCTGCCATCTGCATAGCTATTGCCCTGCTCTATGGTTCTTGTGCGCCAGCAAGCATAGTTGTTCTGCGGCCAATCGTCATTGAAGATATACATTTCCGTGGCGGCATACTCCACAAGGCTATCCATATCTATCATTGCGCAGGCTTTGCGATAATTCTCCTCAATGGACATATCGTTTTCTGTGATAAACTTATACATATCATTGAAAAGCTTTTCGTCCTCAGCCTCACCCTCGCTCAGCTCATCATTTTTATACATGACAACGTTGCTTTTTGCTACATTGTATCTATCCGCAAAATATCTGTCGCTGTAATCGGATTGGAGAGTATAAAGTCCCCAGTATTCACCGTCTATAAACACCACGCAGGCTGTTCCCTGCTGAGTTTCAACACCTCTGCCTGACACCATATTTTGTATCATCATGTCCTTGAATTTTGAATAATTGGCGTCATTCCCGCCGTTTCTAAGCACAAAGGTCTTGCATGAGGTGATAGCCTCGCCGTTTACATCTGTAAAGCTATCCCAGAAAACTGTATCAAAAGAGCTTTTGCCGTAATCGTTTCGAGCATAAAGCCTGAACGACTTTTGATAATCCGCCCTAGACCAGCCGCCTTGTATCCTTATGCCGCAATCCTGAGAAATAAGGCTGTTGCCCTCACTGTCGAAATACTCTACATAACATTCCTTTTCCCACTCTCTGCCACGCTGATTGTAGTTTGCAGGGATAGAGCCGTTCCAAGGGTGGTCGGGATTTTCTTCGTCATATTCTTTGTATACGTCCCCAAGACAGTAAATGCCCGTTTTTTCGTTGAAAAGCCCATCAGGATCGGTGGTAATGGATACTATAGGCAGATCGTTATGATCTGCACTTGAAACGTCCACAAAATAAGTGGCAGTAACAGTTTTTCCGCACTTTCCGCTTGTACCCTCTGCGCAGGCTCTTATGACAGTGCCTTTATCAACTGCACTTTTGGCAGGCAGTTTTATGCTGTCACGATAGTCAAGCTGTATTTTCATAGGGTCATAAGCCGAAAGGACATTTTCATCATCTGACCTGTCGTCAATTCTCAGGGCATTTTCATAGACCTTTCTTGTGTCCGACGTGGCAGGGTCGGTGCCGTCGGTGGTATAATACACCGTCTGACTCTCTCCTGCGGTTATCTCAAGGTCAAAAGCCTTTTCATAGCTACCTGCCGCCTGAGAAAACACAGGTGTATCTCCGATAGTTTTCTCTGCATTCGCCGTAAGAGGTGTAGGCTCTGAAACGTACATTTCACCCTTGACATTTTTAGAATAGCTCACGCCCTTGTTAAGCTTAGGCATTTTTATGCTCTCACACTGGAACGAGTCATATTTCAATATTATCTCCGCTTCGCTGACCTTGCCTATGCTGAAATCAGCGTGGGGAAAATCAGCATTTTCAAAGCCTGCTGACGAGCAGTATACTATTATATAGTCATGGGCTTTAATGACATATCCGCCCAAAGGCTGATCTCCACCGCCATTTTTTGAAAGTGAAAATCCCGTAAGTGAAATATCTTTATTTGTAGGATTATATATCTCTATCCAATCGCTTGGTTCTCCGTTTTTGTCCTGCATAGCTGTTTTCTTAGATGTTTCGCTGTTTGAGGGGCATATCTCGCTTATATATATTTTCGGCGGTCTTATTATCACCGCAGCGAGCATTACCACCGCTGCCACCGCCGCAAGACAAAGCCCTATCACGAAAGCCCTTTTTAGTCCCAATACAAAACCTCCTGCTCTGCAATACTACAGATATCATTATAGCCTTTTTTCACATTTCTGTCAACCAACTGCAAAACATACAAAATCCATGGGGATTTTCTCCGTGGCTTTTACTATTTCTACAATCCTTTTAACTTTTACTTGACAAACTTTTACGGCTGTGCTTTAATAGAGTAGTAGGGTAAAATCCCCGTAAATACGAAAGGAATGGTACATATATGAAGTTAAGAAAAGTTCTGGCACTTGCCGCTGCAGCGGTAATGGCTGTGGCTGCTCTTGCGTCATGCGGCGTTAAGGAGGACTCCTCCAACGATTCAAAGGCAGGCGGCTCATCAGAAAAGCACTATAAGATAGGCATTGTTCAGATAATGGAGCATACATCTCTCAACACTATCAGAGATGCTGTTATTGACAGACTTGCAGAGCTTGGCTATGTTGACGGCAAAAACTGCACTATCGACGCTCAGCAGGCTAATAACGAGTCAACAACTGTTCAGCAAATACTCGACCAGTTCAAGGCTGACGGTGACGATATCATCATCGCTATCACAACACCATGCGCACAGCTCGCAGCTCCATACTCTGAGGAGATACCTGTAGTATTCTCCGCAGTAACAGACCCTATCGGTGCAGGTCTTTGTGACTCGCTTGAAAGCACAGGGGCAAACATCACAGGCACATCTGACAAGCTCGCTATAACAAAGATACTTGACTTTGCGCTTGAAATGAAGCCTGAAATAAAAACTCTCGGTTATCTTTACAACACAGGCGAGGACAACTCAGTTTCTACCCTTAAAGAAGTAAAGGCTTACTGTGAGGAAAAGGGCATCGCTGTTATCGAAGGCGCTGCTTCAAACACATCTGAGGTGCAGGAAGCTGCTCAGAACCTTGCCGCAAAGTGCGACGCTGTATTCTCACCTAACGACAACACTATCGCAGGCGCTATGGGTACAGTAACAGAAGTTATGAACAAGGCGAAGGTTCCAATGTTCGTTGGCGCTGACTCAATGGTAATGGACGGCGGTCTTGGCACTGTTGGTATCGAGTATTCCGACCTTGGTAAGGAAACTGCAAACATGGCAGCTCAGATACTCAGCGGCGAAAAGAAAGCGTCCGAGATACCAATAAAGGTGTTCAACGAGGACCTCAGCACTTATATCAACAAGACAACTGCTGACGCTATCGGCATCACTATTCCTGACGATATTGCAAACGGAGAAAAGACAGTTTACTTTGATTAAACTATTGCAAAATCAAATCAAACATAGTATAATAGTAGGGAGCGGGACTTTCGCTCCCTGCTATTTTTTATTGAAAGGAAAATTATATGAAACTGAATAAGAAAACAGTTATCTCGCTTATACCGAAAGCTGTGCTTTTGATCTTACTTCTTGTGATAATAAACACTCAGCTCACGGAAAGCGTTGTTACGGGAACATTTGAAAAGGGTCTTGTTTTTTCTATCCTTGCACTTGGAATATTCATCTCATTCAGGATACTTGATATCCCTGACCTGTCGGTAGACGGAACTTTCACCCTTGGCGTTGCAGTATCAGTTATGCAGGCTTTCAACGGCGACCCTATCAAGGGCATACTGCTGTCAATAGTTGCAGGAGCTATCGCAGGAAGCGTGACGGGAATACTTATCACAAAACTCAACGTTCAGCCTATACTTGCGGGAATAATCACAATGACGGCTCTTTACTCCATAAACCTGAAAATCATGGACAGACCTAATATTTCACTCTATAAGAAAGATACTATATTTACAATGGCACAGAAATATTTCGGCGACTATTACAAGCTTGCGGCGGCAGGTATCGTGCTTGTTATTGCGGCTGTTCTGCTTTTCTGGTTTCTTAAAACTCAGGCAGGAATGTCACTTAGAGCCACAGGCGACAATGAATACATGGTAAGGGCTTCTTCAATAAACTCAGACAGAATGAAGATAATGGGCTTTGCCATTGCAAACGCTTTGGTATCCCTTTCAGGCGCAATGTACGCTCAGTATTCCTCGGCAGGCGACTCAAACAGCGGTACAGGTATGCTGGTGGTAGGCCTCGCTTCTATCATTATCGGTGAGATATTCTTCAGCAAGCACTCGATCCTCTGCGGAATACTTGCGGCGATATTCGGTGCGATAGCATACAGATTTGTTCTTGCTTTTGCAATGAATCTTGGTATGGACAGCAACTACACAAAGCTTTTCTCAGCCTGCATAGTTGCCCTTGCTATCTCTCTGCCTGCTATCAAGAAGTATATCACAAAGGCATACAAGCGTGTATGCAGTGACAAATAGGAGGTTTAAAATGCTTAAGCTTGAAAATATAAACATAACCTTCAACAAGAACACTGCCAATGAGCGTAAGGCGCTCCAGCACATAGACCTTGATGTGGCTGACGGAGATTTCGTTACTGTAATAGGTTCAAACGGTGCAGGAAAATCCACACTTATGAACGTTATCAGTGGTAGCTACGAGGCTGACACCGGCAAGATATTCCTTGATGGAAAGAACATCACTCACCTAAAGGAGCATCAACGTGCAAGAACTATAGGCAGGCTTTTCCAAGACCCGCTGAGAGGAACTGCGCCAAACATGACCATAGAGGAAAATCTCGGCCTTGCCTACAGTCGTGGAAAGCGTCGTTCGCTGACTATCGGTATCAGGAAAAAGGACGTTTCAGTGTTCAGAGAAAGGCTCAAGGAGCTTGACTTAGGTCTTGAGGACAGAATGAAAATGCCTGTGGGCTTGCTCTCAGGCGGACAGCGACAGGCGCTCACATTGCTTATGGCGACTATCGTTACACCAAAGCTTCTGCTTCTTGACGAACACACTGCGGCACTTGACCCTAAGACCGCAGAAAAGGTCATGAGGATAACCGAAAAGATAGTAAAAGAAAACGCGCTGACTACTCTTATGATAACACACAACATTTCAAATGCCATTGAATACGGCAACAAGACTATCGTAATGAGCCAAGGCAAACTGCTTCTTACTATCGAGGGCGAGCAGAGAGCAAACATGACGGTGGAAAAGCTTATGAAGCTTTATTCCGACACCGCTGAGGACGAACTTTCAGACAAGATGATACTTCAAGAATAATCAGACACACAAAAAGCTGCGGAGGGAAAACTCCGCAGCTTTTACTTTTGTTCTTTCACATAAGACTAAACATATGTTATATCTATTCCTGCGATCTTTGCTCTGCCCTTTATGATAAGGATCTTTTCTTTTTCATCATAAGCTCCGTTAGGCTGGTCTATTCCGCCAAGAACGCAGTCGGCTTCCACCTTTATGCCCCAGTTCTTCGGGATATAAAGCTCCACTCCGCCGCAAAGCACATCAACATTCAGCTCGACTTCGTTTCCTGCCATATCGGCAGAATCAAAGTACACCTCCATACCGCTGTAACGGCAGCTTATGTCAACTCTTTTTAACACCTTTGAGGTTATATACTTTGTGCAGCCTGAAAATTTTGCGTCGATACGCACATATTCCCCGTTGTCTGAGGATTTATCCCATGCAGGATTATCGGTAGTGTGGGTGGTCCACTTGCTTTGGGTAAACCTGTAGCGATAAGGGAAAATAAATGAAAATCCCACGCTGAGAAGCAGTGCCGCACCCAAAACAGGCCATGGGGTGAACTTCTCGATACCGAGAGTTTCGTCAAAGAGTATCGCCATAATAGCCATAGGGAAGAATATTCCCCAGAAGTTAAGGTGTCTGACGCTCGTTACGATAACAGGAACGAGGAGCAGTGAGATCACAACGCTCCACACGCTTACACTTCCAAGCAGACCTGTGCGGTCAAGGATAAGCGCAACGCCTGCAAGGATAAAGAACAAGCCCCATATAAGATTTTTGTTTTTCATAGAAATCTCCTTTCTCCAAGTCTGAGCTTCAAAAGCTTGTAAAAGCTTCGTGAGGCGTAAAGCTGTTTGTGAGTGCCTGCAAAGCTTATAAGGCTTGCAGAGGTTATGTTTCGTTCAACAGAATAGATGTGCTTTACGTTCACGATAGCAGATTTTGACACCCGCACGAACTTTCGTGGAAGTATCTCTTCAAGCTCAAAAAGCTTCATTTTGACCTGAAAAACGTCGTCAGAGGTATGAGCGTTAAGATTATGTTCCCCTGTTTCAAAAAACAGTATGGAATCAAGGGGAGGATAGAACTGAACTGCGTCTTTGAAAAAAGCTATCTCAGGCTCGCCCTCTGCCGACTCCGCCGCCCTTTTCATTTTAAGCACACGTTCATCGGGCTGGGCGCACCTTATGACTATCTCGTCTTCAGACATATTCTCGTCTATCTCTATCCTGACCTTCACGCTTTCACCCCCGTTTTATCTGACAGCCTTATTATAATCTATTTTTCTTTTCATGTAAACCTCTTTTGGCTGACAGGTGCAGATTTCTATGCAAGAGGTAAATTTTATGGTCCAAAGGGGTGCTGACCATGCAACACCCCTCAATTTAGTTTTTTACCAGTAGCTTGCCTCGCTGCCTGTGCCGTTCTGCATATATTTGTATATAAGCTCGAAAAGCTCGCTGTTGTCAACTCTGTTTTGCTCCATATAATCCACAACGCCCTGAGCGGTAAGACCGCTTGCATAGTCGCTGTTTCTAAGCACCATTGCAAACTCTGCCGCAGAGCAAGCCTTAGCAAAATTCTGTGACACAGCCTCTGTATAGTCAGAACACATAACAGACTTGTCTATAAGCTTGCTTTCGCTCGCCTCCGGGTCTTTATATCTCACTGAAACTGTGAGCATTTCGCCGCTGAGTTCGCTAGTTTCAGCCACCTTGCTCTCGTTATCCTGATATTTCAGAGACTTTTCATTGCCGTTATTTGGCACTATCTCATACAAAACCGTGACCTGCTGCCCCGAGCCGATATCGCCTGCGTCCTTTGTATCGTCCTCAAAGTCCTCGTCATTAAGAAGCCTGTTTTCATAACCCACCAGCCTGTATGCTGAAACATTTTCAGGATTGAACTCTATCTGCACCTTTGCGTCCTTTGCAACAGTGAAAAGCGTTCCGCTCATTTCTGTAACAAGCACCCTTTCTGCTTCGTCAACGCTGTCGATATAAGCATAGTTTCCGTTGCCGTTATCAGCAAGGGCTTCAAGCCTGTTGTCCTTATAGTTTCCTGAGCCAAAGCCAAGCACTGAGAGATAGACCCCTGAGTCACGCTTTTGTGATATAAGGTCAGTAAGCTCTTCTTCACTTGACAGACCAACGTTCAGATCGCCGTCAGTTGCAAGGATAACTCTGTTGTTGCCGCCCTCTATGAAATACTCCTCTGCAAGCTTGTAAGCTGTGGTAATTCCTGCCGCACCTGCTGTCGAGCCGCCTGCTGACAGGCTGTTAAGTGCTGAAACTATCTCGTCGCTGTTGTCACCGCTTTCGCCCTCAAGAACAACGCTGTCGCTGCCTGCATAAGTGACGATAGAAACTCTGTCATCAGCCCCGAGGTTTTCAGCAAGCATTGAGAAAGCCTGCTGAACAAGAGGAAGCTTATCCTCGTCCTCCATTGAGCCGCTCACGTCTATGAGGAAAACAAGGTTTGTAGGCACGTCCTTGACCTTTGCTTCTCTTGCCTGAAGCCCCACCAGCATAAGCTTTGACTCACTGTTCCAAGGGCAATCTGAAAGCTCTGTATTTATGGACACTGCACCCTCTGTCGGCTTTTCATAGTCATACTTGAAATAGTTTATGAACTCCTCTGTTCTCACAGCGTCAGGGTCGACCTCCCAGCCGTCGTTTATCATTCTTCTCACGTTTGTGTAGGAAGCCGTGTCAACGTCTGTGGAAAAGGTGGAAAGCGGTTCGTCTGAAACAAGCTTATAGCCGTTTTCGGTCAGATGGTTATATTCCTCGGTATTGTAACCCCCTCCTGTATTCGCCGTGCCGTCAGTATCTCCGGCTGTAACATTGCTGTATCTGTAGTTTTCCGCAGTTGTTCTTTCATTGTTATAGCTGCCGCTCTTTCTGCTCTCCGAGCCGTCATAACCGCTTCCGCATGAAGCAAGCATTGTCGCCGTCATCATAAGCGACAGAGTCATGGTCAAGTTTCTTTTTATGCTGTTTGAAGTTGTCTTTTTCATAGCTGTCATCTCCCGTAAAATAGCGTGGGCGATATGCCCTTGCGTTGTTAGCTACATAGTCCTCCACTTAGCAAGCAGGTCTTGCAGATCGTTTTTCGAGGAATATCTCATTCGGTCATAGAAATAATCGTTCTTGCTTTTCTGCGAGTCTTTAAGAATACCCGAGTCATCGTCAAGACTTTTCCAGCCGTTTTGAAAAACGATATCCCCGTCAAGAGAAATTTCTATCTGAGGTGCATTTTCAAAGGCCATAGAATAAGTGCCGTTTTCTTTCCTCAGTGGTATGAAATATTCTCTGTTTTCCTGCATGATATAAGGGGTAGAGCTTTCAATGGTGATATTTGTTTTGCTTTCTTCTCCTGTTTTTGATACAAGGCTGTTTATTCTCAGGGTGTAATGTGCGCTGTCGCTGTCGAGCCTTGCTGAAAGCACTGTCACATCTGCAAAGAAGTCTGTATCTTCCAGAACGCTGTCCTCTGTGAAATAATCATCGCCCTTTGGAATGTAGCTGTCCTCATAAGCCTTTGTGTCTGTGTGGCTGAAACTGAGCTGTTCGTATGTCTTTTCTTCTCTGTTTTCAAGCCTAGCCTTGTCAACCGTTTCTATGCTATGCTTTGAAACACTGTCCGACTCTGAGCGGATATCGGCGTAAAGGCTTACGCCGCCGATAATAAGCACGAGCGAGGCTGCTGCCGCTGCAAATTTTCTGTAATTTCTACGGCTTACTTTTATCTGTGTCTGATCTTTGTCCGTTTTGTTTTCAAGCTGTCCCTCTATCCTGTCCCAGAGCTTTTCCATGTCAGGGGCAGTATCAGAAATATGCTTTTTGTAAAGAAATTTTATGTTCTTAGCCATAGATACTGTCCTCCTTTATGGTCTTTTTTAGTTTGAAAACAGCCTGACGGTATTTCCATGTGACAGTACCCAGCGGCTTTCCCACTGCCCGACTTATCTCACGAAATGTCATATCCATTCCAAGCCTCATGTTCAGGATATCCCTTTCGCCCTCTGAAAGCAGCTTCAAAGCCTCCTCGAAGGTGAGCTTTCCAATCACATCGTCGTCTACCCGCATACTGTCCTGCTGTTCTTTGTGCCCTGCTTCTTCATCATCAAGGCTCGGCGTTTCGTGCCGCCTTTTTTTGATAAAGTCAAGAGCGAGATTTTTCGCCATTACAGTCAGATATCGCTTATGCCCCGTTCCCTTTCGGTACTGACCTGCGGTGTCCCATAGCTTTAGGAAAAAATCTGATGTGAGGTCCTCAGCGTCCTGAGGACTTTTCACAATGTCAAGCATGATGTTATATATCACCTTGCCGTAGCATTGATAGATCTCCCTAAGCCCGTTTTTGTCATTTTTCAGGATCAGCTCCACCCTGAAATCGAACTCAGTGTCGGTCAAGTCTTTCACACCCCTCGATAACTTATATACGATTCTGCACGGGAGATTTTATGGCAAAATAGTATACAAATTTTACTTTTATTTTTTGTGCATTGATAACAAACTTATGTGCAAACACGATTGTGCCGATAAGATATTTTAGCACATTAAAGCATATCTGTCAAATAAAAGAACACACCCCCGTCCATATGAACGAGGGTGTGTCCTTTGCGTGAAGATCTATGAGAAATCATTTGGAGAGGTCAATATTTCTTACAGCGTCCCTTACCTTAAGAACAAAGGTCGGAGAAACTGAAAGCTCGTCAATGCCCATTCTCAGGAAGGTTTCTGTGAGAGTAGTGTCAGCCGCAAGCTCACCGCATATACCTATCCATGCGCCGTTCTTGTGGGCATTCTCTGCAGACATTTCAATAAGTCTAAGTATAGCCTCATGGTGAGTGTCGCAGAACTGCTCTATATCAGGGTTCTGTCTGTCGCAAGCAAGGGTATACTGAGTAAGGTCATTAGTGCCAACGCTGAAAAAGTCCACAAGCTTTGCAAGCTTATCGCTTATGATAGCCGCCGCAGGGGTCTCTATCATGATGCCAAGCTCAACACTGTCAGAAACTGTTATACCCTGTTCTTTAAGCTCAGCCTTGACTTCGCCACACATAGCAAGGGCTTTTTCTACCTCTGAAACGCTTGTTATCATAGGGAACATTATGCCCAGATTGCCGTATACGGAAGCTCTGAAAAGCGCTCTGAGCTGAGTTTTGAATATCTCAGGTCTTGTAAGACAAATTCTTATTGCTCTGTATCCCAAAGCTGGGTTTTCCTCTTTTTTCAGACCAAAATAATCCACCTGCTTGTCAGCACCGATATCGAGCGTTCTTATGATGACCTTTTTCCCTGCCATGCTCTCAAGAACACGCTTATAAGCATGAAACTGCTGTTCCTCCGTAGGGAAATCTGAATTTTCAAGATAGAGAAACTCGCTTCTGAAAAGACCTATTCCTCCTGCGTCATTGAGAAGTACAGCACCGATGTTGTCAACGCTTCCGATATTTGCATAAATGTTTATCTTTCTGCCGTCCTTTGTGACATTCTCCTTGCCTTTGAGGGTCTGCAAAAGACGCTTTTTCTCCTCGTCTGCTTTCTGCTTTGCGGTAAGCTCAGCGGTGGTCTTTTCATCAGGGTCAACGAATATCTCCCCTGTGAAACCGTCAACTATAGCAAAGTCGCCGTCCTTTATTTCTGACAGGAATTTGCTTCCTACGCCTATTACCGCAGGTATGTTCATATTTCTTGCAAGGATAGCTGTATGTGAATTTGATGAGCCATGTGCAGTAACGAAGGCAAGCACCTTGTCTTTATCAAGAGATATAGTTTCGCTTGGTGCAAGATCATCGGCACAAACTATCATCTTGTCGTCACCTGCTGAACCGTCGCTGACATTGCCCGTGAGGTTTGCGATGATCCTGTTGGAAATATCCTTTACATCTGCGGCTCTTGCCTGCATATAAGGATCGTCCATAGAAGCAAACATCTCCGCAAAGTTGTCTGCCGTCACTGCCACTGCATATTCTGCGTTGACCTTCTGGCTGTCGATGATATTCTCTATAGACTCGTTGTAATCATCATCTTCAAGCATCATCATGTGTATCTCAAAGATCTGAGCATTTGTTTCGCCCACCTCCCTGAGTGCCTTGTCATAAATGCTCTGGAGCTGTTCTGTGGCTGCCTGCTTAGCTTTGGCAACTCGCTTCTTTTCTCCCTCGCTGTCTTCTGTGTGAATACGTTTTATAGCGGTATCCTGCTTTTTGAATACTGAGATCTTACCCATTGCTACCGCACCGTAAACGCCTTTTCCTGTATACTTAGTCATAAATATCCGCCCCTTTTCTCATAGATCTTATTATTTTTCACGCTGTTTCCAGCCGATGGGACGCTCCTGCGAACACGCCGCAGAAACGTCCCGCCGGCTAAACGGCTTTGACCGCCCAGCTGACGAATGAAATCTTACAGAGTTTCCTCAAAAAATGCCTTGAGTGCTTCGGAAGCCTTGTCCTCGTCTGCACCCTCGCAGGTAACAGTAACAGTGTCGCCCTGCTTAACGCCAAGACCCATAAGAGCCATAAGCTTTGTGATGTTCACGCTCTTTCCGCCCTTTTCGATAGTGCAAACGCTCTCGAACTCCTTTGCTTTCTTTGCAAGAAGTCCAGCCGGTCTTGCGTGGATACCAACTTCGTCTGTGATAGTGTAGCTAAATGTTTTCATGATGAATACCTCCAAATAATTATTTTATCTTCAAAATTATATCTCCTGCCGAAACGCTGTTTTGTGCAACAGGTTCAACAGACGCATAATCGTCCGTGTTGCCTATTATCAAAGGCGTTGTCACCTTATAGCCTGCGGCTTTTATCTTATCCATATCAAAGCTTATGAGCAGGTCGCCTTTCTTGACCTCCTGACCGTCACTGACATGGGCTTCAAAATACTGTCCGCCAAGCTTTACAGTGTCGATACCGATATGGAGAAGTATCTCCACTCCATCGTCCGATACCATATTTACGGCATGCTTTGTGTCAAAAACGCTGTCTATTTTTCCGTCGCATGGAGCGTAAAGCTTGCCCTCTGACGGCTCAACGGCTGCGCCCTCGCCTAGTATCTTTTGTGAGAACACCTCGTCCTCAACGTCCTCAAGCTTAACGGCAGTGCCGTTCATGTGGGAGTAAAGCGTTATTGTCTTGCCGTTAGTTTCTGTGTTTTCTGCGCCCTCGGTCTGCGGTTTTTCTTCTATTTTATCAGAAGCTTTCTCAGTGCCGATAATGCTGTCAGGGTCATCGCTGTATGGCGAGTCGATAAAGTCCTCAAGATCTGATTTTATAACTGAGACCTTCGGTCCGTAAATGACCTGAACGCCGTTGCCCTTGTGGATAACGCCTGAAGCACCGCTGGCCTTGAGCATATCGTCCATGACCTTTGAGGCGTCATTTACTGTAACTCTAAGTCTTGTTGCACAGCAGTCAACATCTGAAAGGTTATCTTTACCCCCAAGACCTTTGAGTATCATTGCGCTTACAACGTCTGAAGCTCTCTTGTCTGTGCTCTTTACCTTCGCCGCCTTAGCCTCGTTCACGTCGCTTCTGCGATAAAGCTTAGGTTCAACGTCATCAGGCTCTCTGCCAGGTGTTTTAAGATTCATCTTTGTTATCATAAAGTAGAACACAAAGTAGTAAACAACTGCATAGATAAGCCCCACAACAACTATCCATATCCAGTGGGTCTTTGCGTTGCCCTGCAAAATTCCGAAAAGGGTCATGTCTATAAGTCCACCTGAGAACGTCATTCCAACGCCAACGTTAAGAATGTGCATAAGCATATAGGAAAGTCCTGCCAATACACAATGAACAGCGTACATAAGAGGTGCAACGAACAGGAATGTGAACTCCAAAGGCTCTGTTATACCTGTAATCATTGAAGTAAGAGCCGCTGACAGAAGCAAGCTTCCTACTACCTTTTTCTTTTCAGGACGAGCAGTTTTGTACATTGCAAATGCTGCAGCAGGAAGACCAAATATCATGAACGGGAATTTTCCTGCCATAAATCTTGTTGCCGATACTGAGAAAACTTCTGTTGACTTTGAAGCAAGCTCTGCAAAGAATATGTTCTGTGCGCCTGCTACCATGTTGCCGTCTATCATCATCGAGCCGCCAAGCTCTGTCTGCCAGAAAGGCATATAGAAAACGTGATGAAGTCCGAACGGGATAAGAGCACGTTCAAGTATTCCATATATCCAAGTGCCTGCATAGCCTGAGTTGAGTACAAGCACGCCAAGCTTTGAGATACCAAGCTGTACTATAGGCCACAGATAGAACATTATGATACCAACGATAAGGTATGTGACAGTTGAAACGATAGGAACAAATCTTGTTCCGCCGAAGAATGAGAGCACCTGCGGAAGTTCTGTTTTATAGAACTTGTTGTGCAGTGCCGCAACGCCAAGTCCTACAAGGATACCGCCGAAAACGCCCATTTGCAGCGTGGTGATACCAAGCACTGACGTTGTGGAGTTTTCTGCCATTGCCTCAACGCCGCCCTTTGCGGTGATAAGTGCGCTGATAGTGGTGTTCATTACGATATAGGCGATAGCACCCGAAAGAGCAGCGACTTCTTTTTCCTTCTTTGCCATTCCGATAGCAACGCCCATTGCAAACAGAAGCGCAAGGTTATCGAAAACGGCGCTTCCCGTTTTGCTCATTATGTCGAGTATAGTGTAAAGCACACCGCCCTCATAGATGAATTTGCCAAGATGATAGGTTTCGATAGTTGTGGCGTTGGTGAAAGAGCTGCCTATTCCAAGAAGCAGACCCGCCACCGGCAGCAGTGCGATAGGGAGCATGAAAGAGCGTCCCACACGCTGCAATACGCCGAAAATTTTATCCTTCATAATAATAATATCCTCCAAAAAATTATATCTCAGTCGAATTATCATTATGGTACCGTTAATGATAATACCGCAGCGAATACATTATATATAAGCTGTGGCAATAATGCCTATACGCTTATTTTTTTCAGATGAATAGTAAGAGTTATCATTTCATCTTCCGATATAGTTTTAGCATAATTCTTCAAAATATGATCCTGCATATGCTTTGCGCATTTATACTGCTTTTTGAATTTCTTTTTTATGATATCAGCGAACTCCTCGTCCCTGCTGAGAACATTAGGAAGCTCCTGAGATTTGAAGAGTCTTTTCGCAAGATATTTTAAATGCACAAGAAATCTTTCATATGCAACAGAGTTCTTGTTTATCTTCCCTGCCAGGCAAGCGTCTGCTATCTCAGCACAGCTGTTCACCATTTTAGTGATATCCTGTATCTGTTCCATTTTTGTGCCGAGCCTTGCGTTTATGATGTGCATTGCGATAAAGCCCGCTTCATCACCCCTCAGCTCAACGCCCAAACGCTGATATATCTCCGCCACGCAATATCTTCCAAGAGCAAGCTCCTTCGGGAAACAGTCGCTTATGGCGTCCATGAGAGGATTATCAAATTCAAGTCCCTGCTTTTTTCTTTCAATGGCAAATGAGATGTGGTCTGAAAGTGTTATTATGAGCGACTCGTTTAGCCGTCCGTCGATATGTGAAGAAATATAGTCCACAAGATCTGCCGTAAGCTTTATATGCTCATATGGTATCTCGGTCAGGCACTCGATAAGCCTTTTTCTAAGCTCTGAGTCTGTGACAAGATACATTTTCTGAATCTTATCCTTATCAGGCTCGTCGCCGTATTTTTTCCCAAAGCCTATCCCCTTGCCTGAGATTATCTGCTCTTTTCCTTTATCGTCTATAACGCTTACGGTGTTATTATTTATCACCTTGATTATTTTCATTAAAAATCCCCCTATAAAATAAAAAAAGCCAACCTTAATACGAACCCACACAATATGTCCGTACAAAGTTGGTCATGCCCAGTCTATAAATGAAAGGTAACACTCCAATAAAAGATGTTATGTATCAATTTCACTATAATTATATTAACACACCTACATTTATTTGTCAACAGCATACATAAAATTTGTTTTCTGAATCTGTTTTTTTAACAAATAAACTTATTTTGTTTTGTATAAAACCTACAATTATCAGCCTGAAAAGCACAAAAAAGCCGTGGAAACACTGCTGTTCCCACGGCTTTCGGTATGTTAAGAGAGTATCTGTATAGCTTTATTACTTTGTCATAAGCTCGCAAACAAGGTTTGCAAACTCAACAGGGTTGTCGATAGACATACCCTCGATAAGCAAAGCCTGATCGTAAAGAAGCTTTGCATAGTCTTTCAGCTTGTCCTTATCGTTAGCATAGAGGTCTTTCAGCTTCTCAAAGATAGGGTGATTTGGATTTATCTCCAGTGCCTTTTCAGCCTTTACCTTATTGCCGTCATTCTGAGGCATAGCGTTGAGTACCTTCTCCATTTCGATAGTTATGCTGCCGTCTGATGAAAGACAAACAGGGTGAGTTTTAAGCTTCTTTGAAAGACGGACAGTCTTTACCTTGTCAGCGATAGCTTCCTGCATGAAAGCGAACATATCCTTGTTCTCTTCGTCAAGCTTTTTAGCCTCTTCCTTTTCTTCCTCTGTGTCAAGGTCGAGATCAGCGTCGCTTATGGACTTGAAAGGCTTGCCGTCATAGTTTATCATCACCTTGATAGCGAACTCGTCAACGTCCTGTGTAAAGTAAAGAACTTCATAGCCCTTATCCTTGATCTTTTCAAGCTGAGGGAGCATTTCGATCCTTTCCTTTGTTTCGCCGCAAGCATAGTAGATCTCTTTCTGATCTTCTTTCATTCTTGAAACATACTCTTTGAGTGTAACGTTCTTGCCGTCAAATGAGGACGGGAACATAAGGAGATCTTTCAGAGTTTCGTTTGCAGCGCCGTATGACTGATAAATGCCAAACTTAAACTGAAGCCCGAATACGCTGTAGAACTTCTCATACTTCTCACGGTCGTTTTTCAGAAGCTTTGCAAGCTCGTTCTTTATGGACTTTTCAAGGTTCTTTGCGATTATCTTGAGCTGTCTGTCCTGCTGTAAAAGCTCACGGGAGATGTTCAGTGAGAGATCCTCAGAGTCAACAACGCCCTTTACAAAGCTGAACCAGTCAGGAAGCAGGTCTGCACACTTTTCCATTATCATTACACCGCTTGAATAAAGCTGGAGTCCCTTTTCATAGTCCTTTGAGTAATAGTCAAAAGGCGCACGGGCAGGGATATAAAGCAGTGCATCATATGTTGCAACGCCCTCGTTCTTTGAATGGATATGTGCAACAGGTGGCTCATAGTCGCCGAACTTCTCCATATAGAAGTTGTTGTAATCCTCGTCCTTTAGCTCGCTCTTGTTCTTCTTCCAGATAGGGGTCATGCTGTTAAGAGTTTCGATAGCCTTGTGTACCTCAGGCTCTTTGCCCTCCTCATTATAATGAGTATGCTCGACTTCCATTCTGATAGGGAATCTGATGTAGTCAGAATATTTCTTTACAAGTGACTGTATCTGATACTGATCAAGATATGTTGAATACTTCTCGTCATCAGTATCGTCCTTGAGTTTAAGTGTGATAGTTGTGCCGACGCCGTCAGGCTTGTCACACTCTTCTATTGTGTAGCCCTCAACACCGTCAGATGTCCACTTGTAAGCCTGATCGCTGCCAAAAGCCTTTGTTACAACGGTAACTTCCTTTGCTACCATAAAAGTAGAATAGAAGCCTACACCGAACTGACCGATGATATCAACATCGTCTCCAAGGTCATTGTCTTTCTTAAAAGCAAACGAGCCTGAGTTTGCGATAGTACCAAGGTTGTTTTCAAGATCCTCCTCGGTCATACCGATGCCGTTATCAGAAACTGTAAGCGTTCTGTTTTCCTTGTCGATAGCGATATTGATAGCGAAGTCGCTCTTTTTTATTCCCACAGAAGTGTCTGTCAGGGACTTGAAATACAGCTTATCAATAGCGTCGCTTGCATTTGAGATTATCTCTCTGAGAAAAATCTCCTTATGAGTGTAGATCGAATTGATCATCATATCAAGCAGTCTTTTGGATTCTGCCTTAAATTCTTTTGTCTGCATAAAACCTCGACCTTTCCTTATTTTTTTACTTTTCAGTATTGTTAGCAATATAATTAGCACTCTATCTATTTGAGTGCTAATTATATTATACAACAAGGTTGATAAAATGCAATAGTTATCACAAAATTTCTCTTATTTATTTACAAATCCATAACATTTCATCACATACCTGACAAAATACCATTTGCAAAAGCACCATGTTGTGTGTTATAATATATAGACAAGACCGAACAAGGGAGGAATAATATTTGACTACCAAAAAGTCTGTTTCTCTGCTGACCCCTGAAAAACAGCAGGAAAAGAAACTTCTTACTATAGATTGCGTGAAAATTTCACTTCTGCTCATTTTATACAACCTGCTAAACAGGATATTCGCAGTGTTATTCTTTTACGTTGCATACACTTACCACTCAGGAAAATTCACTCTTAGCTACTCGGCAGTTCTCAGCTATCTGAAAAAGCAGACCGCTTTTATAAGCTCAACTACTTTTTCCATGACGGCAAATTTGTTTATCACTCTTATGAGCGTGCTTGTTTTTGGGATAGTTTTTGCTATACTTTTCCGAAAACGAGAATCAAGCTTCATAAAGCCGAAAAAAGGCACGGCAGTAAAAGGGCTAAAATGGTTTTCAGCCTGCTTTGTGATAAACATTCTGCTGTCACAGCTCATATCTATCCTCACGGGTATACTTGGTCAAAACGGAGTGACAGTTCCCACAAGCGATTTTTCCATTCATCAGCCCTCTGCCCTTGCAGTAATAGTGCAGTTCTCATACGTTGTGATAATAGCCCCTATCGTGGAGGAATTTATCTACCGTGGAGCGATCCTCACGGCTCTAAGCCCATACGGAAGGGGTGCGGCGGTGCTTTTCTCGGCACTTGCATTCGGACTTATGCACGGAAATATCCCTCAGGCGGCTTCGGCATTCGGCACAGGACTTGTTTACGCTATTATCGCCGCAAAGTGCGGCTCGATACTGCCAACAGTTATAATACACTGTCTAAACAATCTGCTTGCAAACTTCTCGTCCATATCTGATGCAATAGGGCTTGAACACTATGAGACCTTCATGAGCGTTGCTGAGATAGTCATAGGTCTGGTGGGCTTTATGGTGCTTTTCACAAGCCTTAAAAAGCTTCTCATTGATGACAGCGAAAACGTGCTTACACCAAAAGAGTGCCGCAGATATGTTTTCACAAACCCTGCCACAATAGTCTATATGCTCTGCCTTATCATACCGATAGTAAAGAGCCTTGTCCAGGCAAACAGCTAAAAATCACAAACAAAAAACGGGTGACTGCCAATTATTTGACAGCCGCCCGATATTTTTATATCCAAAGAGCCTATTAATAAGCCTTGCCCCAAAGCACCATATGCTTTGCTGGCTTTCCACAGCATACGCAGGTATCTGCTATCTCCTCCTGCTCAAATGGGATACATCTTGAGCCTACTCCTGTGAGTTCCTTTACCTTATCCTCGCAAGCTTCATCGCCGCACCACATTGCCTTAACAAAGCCGTCGCCCTTTTCCTCAAGAGCCTTTGTTATCTCGTCAAGTGTCTTGCAAACATAGGTGCGTCTTTCTCTGTTTTCAAGTGCCTTTGCATAAAGACCATCATGAACAGCCTGAAGTCTTTCATTTACTGTTTCAACAAGCTCACCAAGCTTGCAGAATACCTTTTCTCTGTTGTGTCTTGTAACAAGCACACACTGATCGTTCTCAATATCCTTTGGACCAATTTCAAGTCTTACAGGAACGCCCTTCATCTCATACTGTGCAAACTTCCAGCCAGGTGACTGCTCTGAATCGTCGAGCTTAACTCTTATGCCTGCATTTTTAAGCGTGTTGTAAAGCTCGTTAGCCTTGTCAAGAACGCCCTCTTTGTGCTGTGCTATAGGTACGATAACTACCTGAACAGGTGCAACAGCAGGTGGCAGAACAAGTCCGTTATCGTCGCCGTGTGTCATTATAACTGCACCGATAAGCCTTGTCGTAACGCCCCATGATGTCTGGAATGGGTGTGCAAGCTTATTATCTCTTCCAGTATAAGTGATATCGAAAGCCTTTGCAAAGCCATCGCCAAAGTAATGCGAAGTGCCTGCCTGCAAAGCCTTGCCGTCGTGCATAAGAGCCTCGATAGCGTATGTTGCTTCTGCACCTGCGAACTTGTCGCTCTCTGTCTTTCTGCCCTTTACGACCGGCATAGCAAGCTGCTGCTCGCAGAAATCAGCGTATACGTTGAGCATTCTCTCTGTCTCCTCGATAGCCTCCTCAGGTGTCTCGTGGATAGTATGACCCTCCTGCCACAGGAACTCTCTTGAACGAAGAAATGGTCTTGTTGTTTTTTCCCAACGTACAACAGATACCCACTGATTATAAAGCTTAGGAAGATCTCTGTAGGAATGAACTATATTAGCATAATGCTCGCAGAAAAGCGTTTCAGACGTTGGTCTTACGCAAAGTCTGTCTTCAAGCTTTTCACTTCCGCCGTATGTTACCCAAGCTACCTCAGGAGCAAAGCCCTCAACGTGGTCTTTCTCCTTCTGAAGCAGGCTCTCAGGAATAAACATAGGCATACAAACATTTTCATGACCAAGCTCCTTGAACTTTGTGTCAAGTATATGTTGGATATTCTCCCATATTGCGTAGCCGTAAGGTCTTATTACCATACAGCCCTTTACGCTTGTGTATGAAACAAGCTCAGCCTTCATACATATATCAGTATACCACTTTGCGAAATCCTCATCCATGGAGGTTATCGCGTCAACCATTTTCTTATCCTTAGCCATTTATAAAACCTCTTTCTTATATCATTCAGGCATTGTCATTATTCTTGTTGCCGTCGTCTTTTTTAACAGCTTCACTGCTGACATTCTTCTTTTTCTTTTTAAAATTAAGAGCATAGATATCCTCGTTATATATCTTATAGTTAGGATCCCAGCCGTCAATGTGGGACTTATCAAATATGCCCTGTACCTTATAGTTCTCAGGATCATTCCCTGTATTCTCACCGTCCACCCTTTCGGGATCGTCCTTTTCGGCAAGCTCAGGGTGACGTTTTTCAATAAATCGTGCTATTTTTGGAGTGATAAGGCAGGCAATGACGATAAAGGTCATTATTACGACACAGCCTGCTGCCAGCTTCAACAGCAATAGCAGTAATTCTTTATTCAGACAAGTCACCTCTTTTCGCAAATATAAAGTTATTATAGCACAATTATTATCCAAATTCAAGAGGTGAAATATGAATTTACCGCCATTTCTGACCTTTAGCACGAAAAAAAGGCGGAACAAAGTCCGCCTTAAAGCATTTTCTTTCGTTTGAAAAAGATTATACACACTATCACTACTATTACACTAAGGGCTATAACACCCGGATACCCCTCTTTAAGTTCGGGCATATTCTGAAAGTTCATGCCATACCAGCCTGTGATAAGGGTCAGAGGGAAAAATATAGTGGATATGACCGTAAGAAACTCCATATTCTTGTTCTGCTGAGCATTGACATGGGACTGATAAGCGTCTCGCACCTGCGTTGCATATTCAAGAAGATGTACAGTCCTGCCCATGAGCCTGTCGGCACGGTCTGAGATAGTGCCAAAATATTTTTTCTGCTTTTTCTCAAAGAAGCCGTTCTCGTCCTCTTCAAGCTCTCTGCCCAGATCCATTATTTCATCATAGTAGCTTCTCAAAATAAGAAGCTCTTTTCTGATAGGCGTTATGGTTTCAAGAAAATCGTCCGTCTTGCCATCGTTTACGTTTTCCTCAAGCTCCATAAGCTTTTGCTCATGTTCCGCAAGAAGCTCGGTGTCACGGAGCATAAATTCGCTGAAAAAATTGTAGATAAAATGCTCCCTGCTCTCTCCCTGATTATGCCTGCTTCTCTGTATGCGTTGGACTAACCTGAGCGAGAACTCCTCATCGTCTATTATCACCATGTTTTTGTTGTCGATAAAAAACTGTATCCTGTGGCGGCTTCCCTTTATGTCAAGAAGCTTGGGGATAGAAAGCGTGCCTGCCAAACAGAAAGGCTGTGATTCTATCTTACAGAACACAACGTCACGCAGGGATATCACGCCCTCGTAGGTTATGTTCGCCGTTCTGAGGGTTTCCTCTGCGTGAGCAGAGTCGGTAATAAACACAGCTGAGCAAGTTTGTTCGCGTAGCTGTGTCGGTGTTATTTCTTCAAGTGAACCCTTCAGGGCAAATATTGTCATTTATCCTCGACCTCCGCCTTTGAAGCTCTTTCATAGGCAAGGTCATAGAAAAGTTCCTGAGAATTGAGCGGCTCTTTGCCGTCTGAAACAAGGGTATATTCCCCGTCAGAATCAAGCTCTCTTGCCTGACAATTATCTGCAAGCATTTTGTCGAACATCATGCTTATCTGAGCCTTGATATCCTCGTCAAGAATAGGTGTAGCGACCTCAACACGTCTGAGGGTATTTCTTGTCATAAAGTCTGCGGAAGCAATATATATCTTTCTTTCCTCGCCCTTGCCAAACATATAGATACGGGAATGTTCAAGAAAACGTCCTACAATGCTTATTATCCTGATGTTGTCGGTTTCGCCCTCAACGCCTGGGATAAGACAGCATATGCCTCTTACCACAAGGTCTATCTTAACGCCGGCTCTTGAAGCTTCGATAAATCTGTCGATTATCTTCTTATCAGTGAGAGAATTTATCTTCACGCCTATATAGCCCTCTCCTCCTGATTGTGCTATGGCTATCTGCTCGTCTATCATATCAAGCACCTTGTTTTGCAGACAATTCGGTGCAACAAGAAGCTTGTCAACGCTCTTTACAGTATCGTCAGAAGCAAGAGCATTGAACACGTCTATAGCGTCCTTTGCGATGTCCTTATCGCAGGTCATAACAGACAGGTCGGTATAAAGTCTTGAAGTTTTCTCGTTGTAGTTTCCGGTGCCTATCTGAGTATAATACTCGGTCTTTGTGCCTGAACGCTTTGTGATAAGGCAAAGCTTTGAATGTACCTTATAGCCCTCCAGACCATAGATAACAGTACAGCCAGCCTTTTCAAGTCGGCGTGACCACTCGATATTATTTTCCTCATCAAATCTCGCTTTAAGCTCCACCAACACAAGAACGTCCTTGCCGTTCTCTGCGGCTTCACAAAGGGCTTCGACCACCTCACTGTGCTTTGCCACACGATACAATGTCATTTTTATAGACACAACATTTTTATCGTCAGCCGCCTCACGGAGCATATTGATAAAAGGCTTTATGCTATCAAAAGGATAAGAAAGCAGTCTGTCTTTCTTTTTTATCTGCGGCAGGATCGGCTTGTTATCGTCAAAGGCAGTAAACCTCTGCGGAACTCTCTTTTTATAGAAAAGCTCGGTTTTCTGTCTGAGTATATCCTGTATCTGGAACAGGAATGACAGATCAAGAGGAGTGCTGTTTCTGAAAACAGATTTTTTATTCACTTCAAGCTGTTTGCAGAGCAGGTCAACGATATTGTTATCAAGCTGCCTTGAAAGCTCCAGTCTGACAGGTGCAAGACGTTTTCTTTTCTTTATAAGGTCAGCCATGAACTCACGGTAATCAAGATCTTCGTCGTAAAGTGCGTCAGCGTCGATATCAGCATTTCTTGTAACTCTTATAAGTGACTTTGACTTGACGGTGTAGCCCTTGAAAATTTTAGGTACATAGTGGAGGATAAGCTCTTCAGAAAGCATATACTTGCCTGTTGAACCGACCTTTATAAGGCGTGGGAAGACATCGCTTCCGCAGGAAATAACGCCCAGTTTCTCCTTGGAATTTTTGCTTTCAAGGACAACTGCGGCATAGATATCCTTATTTTTAAGGAAAGGGAAAGGCTGTCTTTTTCCCACCACCATAGGTGAAAGCAGCGGTGCTATCTGATTAATAAAATACTGTTCCAACTGAGAATTTTCCTCCGCTGTAAGCTTGGAAAAATCAACAAGAGCAACGCCCTGCTCAGCTATTTTCTCCATAAGGTCAGCATACACCTTATTTTTACGCTCGTTAAGCTCGCCCACTCTAGCAATAACGGCTTTGAGCTGTTCCTTAGCGGTCATATTTGTTTTATTTTCCCTGCTGTCTGGATCGACCTCCATCTGGTCAGTAAGCGAGCCTACACGAACCATAAAGAACTCGTCCAGATTGCTCTGATAGATAGAAGCAAAAGAAAGTCTTTCACAGAGTGGCACGCACTCACGCTCAGCCTCCTCAAGGACTCTTTCATTAAATTTCAGCCATGACAGCTCTCTATTCATAAACACATTTTTCATTGTGCCATACTCCTTTTATTATGATATCAAAACATCTATACTGATTCAATATATTATATCACAAAACGGCAAATTGTTAAAGAGTTTTAAGCAAAATTCATGTAAAATATTCTTATTTTACACTTCCTATATTGTAGCTGCGCACAAAAATTATGCAAAATGACGCATTTGCTTTTTTAGCAAAAGCATAATACTGTGCAAAAAGGCAAAAATCAAAAAAGTCCAAACTTTTTGCGCAAAAAAGGTTGACAACGGGGCATAAATAGTGTATAATAATCAAGTCGCTATGAGAAACGCATATGGCGGTATAGCTCAGTTGGCTAGAGCACTTGGTTCATACCCAGGGTGTCACCGGTTCAAATCCAGTTACCGCTACCACATTTCTCATAGCGAAAAATCGGCCCGTTGGTCAAGAGGTTAAGACGCCGCCCTTTCACGGCGGAATCATGGGTTCAATTCCCGTACGGGTCACCAGATCACTTCCCTGAAAATAACGCATTTGCGTTGTTTTCAGGGATTTATTTTTCCCTAAAATCTCCTCAACCACTTATCTGCCACTTATTTTGAAAATAACCGCTTTCGACTACCTCTTGGCTGTGTTCTATGTACCCCGCAAGGCTTGCGCCCTGCGGTTGTTTTTATGCCCCGAAAACTTGTCCGAACTGTTCTTCTTCCTGCTCGTCCTCATCTTCGTAGGTGCCCTCTGTGCTGTCCTCGGAGTGCTTTTCTTCTTTCACTTTAACCTCGTTTGTGAAGCTTAGAGCGTTGCTTATCGCATCGCAGTTGCGTGCTCTCGCCTCTTGGAACATATGGGAATATAAATTTAAGGTCGTTCCAACAACGCTATGTCCCATATCTGCGGACACCGCTACAACGTCCACACCCTCAAAAATCAGTAGCGAGGCATGGAGGTGACGTAGAGAGTGAATATTTCGAAACGGTATTCCGATGCGCTCGCAGTAGCCCTGAAGCCACTCAAAGGGAGTCTGCGGATTCATAGGTGCGCCGTTCCATTTGGTGAACAGCCTGTCGTGGTCCTCCCATTTTGTACCGAGCTGTTTCGCTTCCTTGTCCTGCTCTGTCTTGAACTGCTTTAGCAGATTCATTATAGACGGTGGAAACTTTGACACACGCTTGGACTTTCGCGTCTTGGTGGTGTCGGTGTATATGCCCTTTTCCTTTGTATACTGAGATGTTCTGCGGACATGGATCAGGCTGTTCTCAAAGTCGATATCTTTCCATTCCAATCCCAGCATTTCGCTGCGCCTGAAGCCGCTGTATATCGAAAGCAGAAGGTACACCTGGTATTTCATAGGCTCGTCCCTTAAATGTTCGTAGAGTGTTTTTACCTCGTCCAGCGTATATATCTGCTTTTCCTCTTGCTCGGATTTTGGAACAACCACCCGTCTGCAAGGGTTGTCAGTCAGCATTCCCATACGGATAGCGTAGCTGAACACATCGCTGATAAGGCTGAGATGATGCACCGCTGTTTTGCGTGACAGCGGCTTTCCGTTGTTCATGTTCTTGCCGTTGATAAGCAAGTCAGTCACAAATTTCTGAATATCTCGACTCGTTATTTTGTCAAGTCTTTTATGACCAAGTGCTGGGTATATGCGTTTGGTGAGTTGTTTCATTCTCGAATATGATGTGGAACGCAGATTGACCTTTGCATATTCTTCAAACCACTGTTCGGCAAATGTCTCAAACTTGACTGCCGCAGTTATCTGTCCTCGCTTGCAGTCCTCCTCGAAAAGTATTGCTTGACGCTGCACCTCCTTTTCGATCTGCCGAGGTGTCATACCAGGCTCAGGTTTGTAGCTCTTGTACTGGTTGCGCTGCTTACCGTCTACGCCGTAGCCGCATGATACCTTTATTTCGTAAGTCCCATTGGGACGCTTTCTAATAGTCGCCATATATATTAAAACCTCCGTTTCAAAACCATGGCGCATTTCTACCGACAACATTTTACCACATCTCGGTGGAAAAGTCCAGAGAAATGCGCCGCCGTATACTTGTATCTTTCCTATGAGCTAATTTCTTACGATGTTTTTCCACGGAGATAGTTCAGAAAAATATCTTTGTTAATGAGATACTTTCTGCCGGCCATTATGTGCGGAATTTGATCGTTGATGCACATCTGACGTACTCTGTACTCGGTCATGCCGTTTACAAGAGCAGCCGCCTCCTTGATCGTAAGCATGGTGATCTTTGTGTTGTTATCCATTCTGTTATCCCCCTCCTTGTTGTCTTTCCGATTGTTCTGCCTTTGATTTTTCTTCCGGTCATTTTAAACAGTCCTTTCCTGATATTCTCTTAGACGTCATCGACAACGCCTGTAATCACGCCGATTTTACGCACTTTTCAGCCCTTGCGACCCCTGAATCATTCAAAGCTCAAATTTATGACCCCATAAAAATTATGCACAATCAATTTGCTGAAACTGCGTATTTTCGGCACTTTTGCGGCGAGCTTTGCTCGTCCGCTGTGAGTGTTTCGGGGGCTGCGACCCCGAAACTTTAACTTGCAATCTTATTCCTCTACGTCATAACCGCTTGGAATTTACCCGGCCCGTGCAATATGCCGACAGCCGATTTTACTCCATTTTTCTCATCTTCCTTCTGCAAAAAATATCTTGCTGTACCTCGCTCACAAACGCCGACAAATCGCTCACAGCGGCGTTTTGTTGGCTCGTTGGTTAAACTATCCGACCTCGGCTGTGGGGCGGTACAAATCGCCCGATAGCCGTTCTTCCATCTTTAGCTTATTCAGCATCGCCACATTCACTACTGTGTTGGAGTTATCCCTGACCGAGACCGTGTTGCGGCTTGTCCTTGACAGCAGCAAGCCCTCTTTACGAAGCTGACGGAGTAGCTCATTTTTGCTAATAGAAAAATGCTCGCCCTGCTCGGCGCACAGCTTTCGCACCTCGGAGTGTGTTGTGTCTGCGAACAGGTAGTAGTGCTCATCGTCCTGCAAGCCGATGCAGTTTCTCTGACGGGGCGTGGAGTCAAGCCCTTTTGTTTCTACATAGCACCTGCCGCTGTCCAGCAGACTTTTCAGCTTCTCACAGAAGCGAGTGGTCGGATTTTCAAGCTCGATGATTTCTGCGTTTGCAGACACAGCTTTCAAAACGATCTCGTCGAACACCTTTTCAAATTTATCAAGCTCCGACTTGTTGATTTGATTTTTCGATTTAAGAAACACAAGCAGAAATGCAAACCCGATTTTCAAGTGTGCAAGCATGTCGGGTGTGCGGTTGTGAAACTTAATTCTGTTTGCACACAGCCTGTCCAGATAAAACTTGCGGTATTTCAAAAACACATCTTCGAGTGTTTTTACAAAAGCACTTTCATCATCAAGATACACATTTTTAATCCACTCAATGTAGCTTTGCATAATCCCACACAGCACTCCGTCATTTGCTAACTGCTGATATTCTGACAGGTCATCAAGCTGAACATCGTTTTCATTAAGTTCAATATTGAAGTATCTCGCCGAACCCGACACGGAAATTTCAGGAGTGTACTCCGCTGTGATAATTGCATTGCCTGTAGGCGGTTTTGAAGATTGTAACTCCGCTTTTGAATTTAGTCGCGCACGACCAATTCTATCACCGTAGTATCGCGAAATATTCTGCGCAATGCTTTTCATCTCCTGTTCGTGAAACATTCCGCTCGGATGAAAATCGTCAATGCAAGTCAACACGTCTTTTAAATAGTATATGTTGCTCAAAATGCTATTCGCTGTGTCGTGGAATGACATCGGTAGGTCGCTTGCTGAAAACTTTCCGAAGAACGAAAGAAACAGCGCTGCAAGTGTGGATTTACGACTACCCGTCTTGCCTATGAGTGCGGTCACGAATTTAGGCTCACAGCCTGCACTTTTCAGAAAGTGATTGAGCGGACACAGAAACGTTACCGCCAGCAGCGGTAGCATAACACACTGCGGTGCAAAACTGTTTTCAAGCATTGCAGACAAGTAAATCAAGTCCTCCTGCGAACCCTTTTCAGTGAAAGAATAGTTTTTCAGCTTGCCCTGCAGTTCAACGGTAAACGGACTGTTCTGCGTCGGCATCAGGAACACATACTCACCGTTTATCTTCTTCCAACCAGTTTGGAGATACATAGTTTCAAATTTCACCTCACCTTTCGTTAACATAATTGCGTGGCAGATTTTACTTAGCACGTTTTGCTTAGGCTGTGCAGCACCCAATGCGCCCCAGCGGTTTAAGAGCCATTTCATGTTTTGCATTTCGTCTGCGGAAACAATCTGCTCCGACAGTTTAATTCCCGATTTGTGAACCGCACCGACCTTGAACATTTTCTTTTGCTCTGTGCCGTCATCTCTGGTGATTTCCGAAATAAGTATGGGAACAAAGTCTGCAAGTTTCATTGGAACGACCTGATCTTTCACCTGAACCATTTCATAAAGGCAATTGCTTTTAACAACGTAGGGATCATTGTAGACTGTTTCATCAATCAGTTTTGCTTTTTTTCCTTCTGTCATGATTTCTGACATTGGCATCACTCCTTTTTTAATTTATGTAGTTGTTGTGGTGTGTCCTGCGCTTTCAAACAGTAGCCGAACGCCAGACAGCTTATCAGGCTCATAGAGCAGCGTTCCTATTGCTTGCGACGGTTGGTATCACGATTGAGAACGTGCAATGTCAGCAAGCTGAAACGTAAGTATCCGTTTCTGATTTTCATCGCCAACTGCAGTTGCTAGATGCAGGTTGAAGATTGTATTTGTCGCTCGTTTTGAAATACAAAAGTCATGGCGTACATCTTCAGCAGCTGGAACAGTTCATCACCCCTCCGTCAGAAATAACGTATTCGGTTACCGATTATTCAATTTTCAAGATTCCGTCAATCATTCGCTCTGTATATTAATTAGGCGAATTTTTTCTAATTTATCAAATCGCATTACAGGCAAAAAATCCATTCACTACATGGTTTCAAATGCTTATATCAATTGTACAATAAAAGTTACCACAAATCTGAAAAAGTGTGATATAATAAATATAGGTTTTTAGAGCTGACCTATAAATACACTTTTGAGGGGTACTTGACATGAACAATGCAATTTCAAACAATCCGAATTACGATATGCCCGACGACAGTTTTTTTAATTTCTATTTTCTGATTCACAAGAATAGAATTTTCACAACAAAAATAGCTTTGAAGGTTGGCGAAATCACAACGGCTCTGCTGAATATGAAAGCTGAGGACATGAAAAAGATTTATGACTTAACCGTCTCTTTTGCGCGGTTTGCAGATAATAATATGGCGATGAAAAACGAGCAGACTATGACGGAATTTGTTGACCGCATAATCGAAATCGAACAAATTGCGGTGACTTTACCACCGTACTGCTATGTGAATATTGACCTGGAAAAAGAAAAACAGCGTGCCGAAATAATGAAAAGCAAGGCTTTCTACGGCAGGCTGTATGATATGACGTCGGAGGAGTTTGCGGAGTATGAGAGGTACAAAAAGTTGTTTTCGGGGTACGGGATTGGGCTTTACATAATTGCCTGCTGTATAGCCGAAATGTCAGATGAATATTTTACACGGCTTAAGAAACGTGACGAAAGCAACTATGCGATTGCGTGGGGTGCGTTTAACGAATATTCCACTCTTTCGAGTGAGCTGATGGCGAGCGTGCCGTACTATGAAAAGGCAAGAGTTCGTGAAACCATGGACGTAAATATCGGCGTTTCGGGAATGATCGATCCCGATGATAAAGACAAGACATGGGTGGTTGATACCTGCGAATTTCATAATGCGCAAAGCGTTATTCAGTACGATTTTTTCAGAGGAATGCAGTATGGCAGAGCGCCTTTTCGCTGTCACCACTGCGGACGTTTTTTCCTTGCGACTGACAGCTACAAGACGTTTTACTGCAATGAAAAGTCTCCCGAAAATCCCAACAGAACCTGCCGTCAGATTGGCGCGAAAAACAAGCACAAGGAAAAGGCTGAGAACAATCCGATTATCCAGACCTACCACAAGGCGAGGAACAAATATTATCAGCAGAAATTCCGAGGAAGTATTTCGGATGCGGATTACGACAAAATTCTGCACTACCTTGAAACCATGCGTGACAAGGCAATTCGGGGCAAAAGTGACGAGAATGGAAATCTGATAACGTACAAAACGCTCGAAGAGCTTTTTGAAAAGCACACGCTTTACAAGACATTAAATATCGGGGAAGAACAATGACCAAGAACACAAATGAACAGCTGATTCAGGATAATTACCGCAACGTATACGCACTTGCACATTCTCTTGCAAAATCATACAATCTTGCATTTGAGGCTTTTGAGGACTTGCAGAAGGTCGGCTACATTTCACTGATTGAGCAGTCGAAGACCTTTGACGAGAACAGCGGTGTGCCTTTTTGGACATATGCCTGTAAGGGTGTTAAGTTGAAAATGCTCGAAGAACTCCGCTTTATTCTCGATACGGTGAGTATTTCGCCTTATTTGAACAAGCAGATAGGAAAGGTGAGGAAAATCGTTTCAGCCAATGCCGAAAGCAACACATCCGAACTTATTGAAATCGTAAGTCAAATACTCAAAATATCAGCGGACAAATCCGAGGAGTTGCTGATTTTAAGCACAAAAGAGAAAACAAGCATTGATGAGTACCAATCAATGCTTGAAAGTGGTGAGGGTATGCAGGATGACAAGCTTGAAGATAAGCTTAGGTCCGATTGTCTGAATCCCGAAGATCTAATGCTGGAGCAGGAAAATCAGGCTTTTGCCATGCTGTTGGCGGACAGTCTGGACGACATTCTAAGTCATCGGCAAGCGGAATATATCCGAATGTATTTTGGCATCGGGTGCGCTCCGCAGACCTTTGAACAAATTGGGGAGGAGTTCTGCGTTAACGCCGGCACGGTGGAAAAGGGCGTTAAGTCGGCTCTGAAAAAGTTGAAAGAGTATATTGACTGACCTATGTTCTATCGAGTTTCCAGAATGGGAATTCAGGTAGTATGCGTACTCCATTTTTGCTCCGTATTACCGCATTACAAAGAGCTATTTGCCCAGTATTCTCAGCGTTTTGCGAGGTTTCGGCTCGCATTACATTTGCATAACACAAAACAAACAAGCATATTACAACGGAGTGGCTGTAGTACGCTTGTACGCTATTGTATGCTTTTTTTGAGGCGTGGTATTACTCATAAAGTGCGGGTTTTACGGCACTTGCGAGAATGTAAGCTTTGTACGGCAGATTTTGACGGAGAGCTACACCTTACTCAGATTTTCATTCTTGCCGAGGAGCACGTCAATCATCAGCTTTTCGCCGTCACGGAATCCGGCTGAGTAGTTATCCACGGACATTACATCGTTAAGCTAAAACTGGGTGTCACATATCTTTTTGAGCAGTTCACCGTTTTCATCTCCGAGAATTTTGATTATCTGGTCATACAGATCAGCCTCGGTTTTCATCAGCTTGGCATACTGCGAATTGTCCCGAATTTTTGCGTCGAAAAGCCTAAATTGCCGTAGTAAAGGTCTTTTATATAGTTCATTTTTGATACCTCCGTGATTGGTTTGGAAGTACGGTATATCACAATTATTCGTGGAATGGTAGTGGCAGATGTGATGAAAATTGAGTGGTGGATTTGGGGAGAAGTGATAAATTAGAATCATTTTACTGTTCAACTGGCGTTTTAGCCACTGTTAAAGGCAGGTGTGTGTTACATTTACGTTAAAAAATGTAAACATATATTGAAAAAATATGAAAAGTATGCTACAATGAAATGAATGCAAAAATGACTTTTTCAAGCTTACGCTGATGAAGGGTGATAAGGCGGTCGAGGTTTGCAAAAAAAGAACCTATCATCTTTTGCTCTAATAAAGTCGGAACCATAATTCCAAAATTCTTAATGTCATTTAAACTTAAATGCGGAACAGCGGTTTCCGTCTTATTCATGCTTATATATGTTAGAAAATCACGTTGAATTGTTTGATACATGAAGTCAGAATCAGCAATCTCATTGTTTATTCTTGCTCTGGTTACACGTTGCACCAATAATGCTGGTAAGTGTTTTTTCTTGATTATACCGTAGCTTTTTCCTATTAAAGCTCCGTCCATTTGAATTATTATATCGTTTTCTTTCAGCAAATAACTTTCTAATCCTTTTGAAGAAGTCCATTTCACACAAATATCATTTGATAAATCAATATAACCTCTTTTTACATTCATTCCTCGGATTAAGTTTATACCTGTTTCAGAAAAACAATCACTTTCAAATGGGTAGCCAGTTATCAAATCATTCTCGTCCCCAAACTCACGCTGTTCCCAAGTATCAGTGAAATCCTTGAATCTTATTGCTGGAACGTTCGATTTTTTCGTCATTTTACACACCTCCCAGCAGTTTTTTCAGTTCTGCCAGACCTTGCATATCAAAATCGTTGCCGACTAAATCGTCAATCATTGTACAAAGTGATTTTTCGGTCTCTTTGATTTCTTCGTCAACCTCTTCAAAAGTGGTTTCATATTTCTTGGAAAGCACCTCAAGCTTTGAAATCAACTCGTTTACAATATTAACGGGTAGCTTAAAAAGCTCGGTCACAACAGGGGTGATCCATTTTGCTTTCAGGAATTCTCTGATCTGCTCGTCGGTCAGCTGTTCGATCGCCGCCTTTGTTTTTATAATCAAAGCCGCATTGTCTTCCTTGATTTGCTTTTTCAAAGTCTTTTCCTCTTTGGCAAGATCGGTATATTTCTTGAGTACAGCAATGATCTCGTCTTCAACATCTCTCACCTTTATTGACTTTTTAACCTCCGCCGCAACAAAAGCAGTTTTGTCATCATTTACGAAAGCCCTTGACTTGTCCTCTTCGCTAAGTCCGTCAAGCAGTTTCTCATATTCGGATGCAATTTTGGAGAGCCTTGTTTCATATTCATTCAGCTTTGAAAGTTCATCGAAAAAATACGCAGACTGAACAAGACCGAACGGAATAACGTGTCCTATCCAGCCTTCCTGAACTTCGATTTCTTTATTGTCTTTCCTCTTGATAACCATATTGGGATCGACCTGTCTTGCAGCACCAAATCCCTCTGTCTGAATGATTTCAAGGTCAATTGCGATTCTGCTCCACTCGTTATCAAGTATCTGGTAAGCCTCATAAACGTCCACTAGAGGAATGTCAGCAAGTCTTGCAAAAATATTGTCAGAAAGAGTGCTTTCTTCCTTAGATGTGTTAATTGCGGTCTGGTCACAGCCGATCAGTTCATCATAAAGATAAGTATCAAGATCTGCAAAAGCTGTTTCAAACAAGCTTGCAAAGCCGGTTACATCGGAATGTTCGTGTACAGCCTTTTTTATGTCCTCTACAGAAAAGTGGACATACTCCGCACCGTTATCACCAAACAGCGCACTTCTCAGGTTCGGAAAAGCATTCCAATAAGTCGAAAGTCCATCAAGCTCTTTGGCAGGAATTCCACCGAACATAGACGCATAAATATCCCAGCTTTCAGCATTCTCGGAAGAATCCACATAACGTGGGATGTTCAGGTTATAATCATTTTTTCTGATTTCTTCACGGCTGACAGTCCTTGAAAACTTGTCCACATTCTTGCGTGCACTTACGGTATCAACAATACGCTTAATATCAGATGAACGCAGTTTGTTGTTCTTTCCAATCTTTTCAAAGCCTTTTGATGCGTCAATAATCAGAACGTCGTTGCAGTCGCCACGCTGTTGCTTCAGAACCATAATGATTGTCGGTATACCCGTTCCAAAGAATATATTTGCAGGGAGTCCGATAATTGTGTCGATCTGGTTCTTCTCGATAAGGTTCTTACGGATTTCACCTTACTCACCGCCACGGAACAGAACGCCATGTGGCAGAACAATTGTCATAATTCCATCGGGTTTGATATGATACAAATCATGCAGTAAAAACGCATAGTCCGCCTTGCTCTTTGGTGCAAGACCGTATTCACTATATCTAGGATCGGAGTCCTTTCCTTCGGGATTCCACGGCTGAGAGTATGGCGGATTTGAAACAACGGCGTCAACACGCAGTACAGGCGGATAGCTGTCCAAATCAATCGGCCAGTCATCTTCAAGGGTGTCCGCATTTCTTGTAAAGATGTTTGCCGGTGTAATTCCGCGCATTACGAGATTCATTCTTGTCAAGTTGTATGTATTCTCTTTCAACTCCTGCGCATAATACTGAACCTGCTCGCTATCCATATATTTTGCGGCACTGCGTCCAATATTTATAAGGAGTGAGCCTGAACCGGAGGTTGGGTCATATATAGCAATATTTTCCTTGCTTTTAAGGTGATTTGCAACGATTTCGGACATAAGCAGCGACACCTCGTGCGGAGTATAGAATTCGCCTGCCTTTTTTCCTGCGTTCGCTGCAAAATTGGAAATCAGATACTCATAGATGAAACCAAGCACGTCATATCCCTGTCTTTCATCCATCGGGATATCCTTTATCAGTCCAAGCAAGTCACTGATTGCCTTTGTTCTTGCACCGCTTGTCTCACCTAGTTTAGAAAGTCCGGTCTGCAAAGTATCAAAAATCTTGTCAAAAACTTTTCTGTGAGTGCTGTCAATCAGACGGTCAAACGCCGATAATGCATCTGTAATGTTGGAAACATCGAAATCTTTGCCTTTTTTCAGCCAAGTTGAAAAAAGATTTTCATATGAAATAAAATAGCCTATATTCTTCTTGCACTGTTCGACAATGTCGGTATCTTCCTCAACGAGTTCGGACAGATCTGCATCTTCCCAGTCATTCTTTTTCAGATACTCAACTTCCTTATCGGAAAGAAATTTATAAAAAATAAAGCCAAGAATATAGTCCTTGTACTCATTCGCCTCAATTTTGGAGCGCATTTTATTTGCTTACTCCCATATTTTGTTTGCAAGTTGCTGTTTATTCATAGTTTCCTCCTAAATATATATTTTTAAGTGTTTTTATAGCCGTGCTTATTAGCTGACGCTTGGGAACAGCGTAAGTTGGGCGAGATTTCAGAATCATTTGAATATGGTCTAAACGCTGCCGCCACTGAATATGACGGCAAGCATAAATATATACGAATTACAGACATAGATGATTCGACACATCTATTCTTGCAAGATGATCTCACATCACCCGACATAGACTTTTCAACCGCAGATGATTATTTACTGCAAGAGGGCGATGTTCTATTTGCAAGAACCGGAGCGAGTGTAGGAAAAACCTATATTTATCGCCGTTCTGACGGTGATTTGTATTTTGCAGGCTTCCTTATCCGAGCAAAAATCAAAAGCGATTATGATGCGGATTTTGTGTTTCAGAATACTTTGACAGACAGTTATGATAGCTATATTCGTATCACTTCTCAGCGTTCCGGACAGCCTGGTGTCAATGCTCAGGAGTATGCTAATTTTGCATTATCTGTTCCAAGTCTTGCTGAACAGAAGAAAATCGGAGCTTATTTCTCTCATCTCGACTCCCTTATCACCCTTCATCAGCGTAAGCTTGAAAAACTTAAAAATATCAAAAAATCTTGCCTTGAAAAGATGTTTGTGTAAGGAAAATCGATTAAATTGAAGATGCATACGACAATATTGATCGCATGATAGAAAATAAAAAAGAAAAGCAGTAATTATGCTGCATAAGGGAGTGACTACTAATGGGATTTGACAGTGAGACAGCGTTTGAAAGTGCCTTGATAAAATGTCTTGTGGAAGAAAAGGGCTGGAAAGACGGCGTAATAAAATATCCTACCGAAAAAGATTTGCTTGATAACTGGGCAAAAATCATCTTTGAAAACAACAGAGATATTGACCGTTTGGGCGATTTCCCGATGACAGATGGTGAAATGGCACAGATTATGGGGCAGATAGCCAAGCTTCGCACGCCTTTGAATCTAAACGGATTTATTAATGGCGGAACTGTGCAGATTATCCGTGACAACGAAAATGACACGCACAATTTCAAGAAGACGATATCGCTCAAAATCTTTGACCGCAATGAAATAGCCGCAGGCAGAACTCGTTATCAGATTGCACAGCAGCCGAAATTCAAGGCGAAGAACAGCATTTATCCCAATCGCCGCGGCGATTTCTGTCTGCTGATTAACGGAATGCCTGTCATTCACGTTGAACTGAAAAAAAGCAACGTACCTGTCAGTGAAGCACAGTATCAGATTCGTAAATATCTCTACGAAGGTGTGTTTACGGGGCTGTTTTCACTTGTGCAGGTGTTTGTTGCAATGAATCCCGAAGAATGTACCTATTTTGCCAACCCAGGAAGTGATGATAAGTTCAGAAAAACTTTCTGCTTTCATTGGGCAGATAAATATAACAATCCGATTAATGATTGGAATATGATTGCCGAGCGGCTTTTGTCAATTCCTATGGCGCACGAGATGATAGGTTTCTATACGGTTGCAGATCAGACCGACAACACACTTAAAGTTATGAGAAGCTATCAGTATTATGCTGCAAGTAAGATTTCCCGTCGTGTCAGTGAGATGAAGTGGGACGATAAAAGCATTTACGGCGGTTATGTATGGCACACAACCGGTTCGGGTAAGACCATGACAAGTTTCAAATCCGCACAGCTTATTGCAAATTCCAAGGATGCCGACAAGGTAGTTTTCCTTATGGACAGAATTGAACTTGGAATGCAGTCGCTGCGTGAATACAGAGGTTTTGCCGATGAAACAGATGACGTTCAGTCAACTGAAAATACTGAAGTGCTGATTTCCAAGCTGAAAAGTGATAATGTAGGCGACACTCTGATTGTAACCTCTATTCAGAAAATGAGCCGTATCAAGGCAGAAGACGGAATAAACAATGATGATATTGAAAAAATTAATAACAAGCGTATTGTTTTCATCGTTGACGAGTGCCACAGAAGTGTATTCGGCCGTATGCTTTCATCTATAAAATACACATTCCCACGCGCGATTTTCATAGGTTTTTCGGGCACTCCGATTCTTGAAATCAACAAGAAAAAGGATTCCACCACAGCTGATGTATTCGGCGATGAACTTGAGGGCACAAGGTATACGGTTGCCGACGGTATGCGTGACGGCAATGTCCTCGGATTTGACAGCGTTCCTCAGCCTACATATAAAGACAAAGACCTGCGAAAAGCGGTTGCACTTGAAAAGGCAAAAGCACAGGATGAAACCGAAGTCTTTGCCAATGACAGCAAGAAAAAAATTTATATGCATTGGATGTATGACGTACCTATGGGAGAACAGCTTGATGATGACGGCGATTCGCTAGAAAGTATCGAGGGATGTCTTACAGATGCACAGTATAACCGTGATGAACACAGAAAAGCAGTAATTGATGATATTCTAGATAATTGGGTGAGCCAGAGCCACAACGGAAAGTTTCATGCAATACTCGCAACAAGCAGCATCCCCGAGGCAATCAAGTATTACAAATTGTTTGCCCAGCGTGACTGCGGTTTGAAAACAACTGCCGTTTTTGATCCCAGCGATGGAAACAACGAAAGCTCTATCGAAAAAATTGATGGTATAGCCCAGATGCTCGAAGACTATAACAGTCTATTCGGTACGTGCTTTAATATCTCGGGATACGCCTCATTTAAGCGTGACGTGTGTGCAAGATTGGCACATAAAACACCCTATACCGCTGTAGAAAATGAGCCGTCTAAGTGTCTTGACATTCTCATTGTTGTAGATCAGATGCTTACGGGTTACGATTCCAAGTGGCTTAACACGTTGTATATGGATAAGTTTTATAAGTGGTCAAATATCGAAATGATTATTCAGGCATTTTCGAGAACAAACCGTGTGTTCAATGATGATAAGCCCCATGGAATCATTCGTTACTATCGCAGACCATACACTATGAAAAATATTATAGAATATGCTTTCGAGCAATATTCGGGACAAAAGCCTTACGGCATTTTCGTAGCAAAGCTCATACAAAATCTTGAAAATATGAATGCTGCTTTTTCGGATATCAATGATATATTCAAGATTGCAGGAATCCCTGATTTTTTCAAGACTTCCCGATGATGTGACGGAGAAAAGAAAGTTTTCAAAACTGTTTAAGGAGCTCAACAAATTCCTTGAATCGGCAAGGGTTCAGGGCTTTGTTTGGGAGAAACGTGACTATGAATTTGAAGACGATAACGGAAACAAGGACATTGTAACGCTTTTATTTGATGAGAACATTTATAACATTCTTCTGAGGCGTTACAAAGAGCTGCGCACGGGTGGATCGGGCGGTTCCGACGATGAGCCGTATGATATTGAACCTTATCTGATGTCGCTTTCTACGGATAAAATTGATGCCGAATATATGAATTCCCGTTTCAGAAAGTATATCAAGATGATGGGTGACGGCACTGATGAACAAACACGAAATGTCATGTTAAACGAGCTGCATAAATCATTTGCCAACCTATCGCAAGATCAGCAGAAGTATGCCAACATTCTTTTGAAGGATATTCAGAATGCTGAGCTTGTTATTGATGATGACAAAACAATTCTTGATTACATCACCGAATATCAGTCAAGAGCAAAAAGTGACCAGTTCTGTAATTTTGCAAGAAACCTGGGCATTAACGAAACTGCTTTGAAGAAGTTCATGTCATTGCACGTTACGGAAGAGGATATAAATGCTTTCGGTAGATATGATAAGCTTGTTGAGCAGGTTAATATTGATGTGGCAAAAGAATATTTCGAGAAAGCAGAGAAAACCGAAATCCCCAAGCGAAAGGTTCGCTCAAAGCTGGATAAACTTTTAAGAGAGTTCATCCTGAGCGGCGGCTTTGAAATTTCAACTAATGAATAATAACATAATGTGAGCCGTATGGAGTCAAGATTCATTCTTGGCTCCTGTTTTTTTGCTTACGCTGATGAAGGGTGATAAGGCGGTCGAGGTGGGTGAAATACTGCCCGATTTTTCGTTGTTCAGTTAGTGACGGACTTTTTACATCGGTTGAATTTATATTGATTTTTGATAAACTTGGCACGCCCGTTGATTCATCTTTCTTTTTCCAATCAATATTTTGAAAAATTCCAAACACAAAATTAATGTCATACGTTTCTTTTGGAATGCAGTAAAATAACGTATCTACTGTCCAAAATGGAGCTTTTAAAACATAAGGATTATCAATAGTTCCTTTACGACCAATTCCAACTGCGTCCTTTTTATATGAAAGTGCTTTATCGACACTAATCATATATCCACCCGTTCCATAAACAGGAATATCGCCCTCGTTCAAATCTTTGTAATCCATTCCATTGCCTACAATAATCACCTCCCCCAACTCACGCTGTTCCCAAGCGTCAGTAAATTTGTTTGCAATTATTCATTCAATTAATAAAACCAGTTAAAAACGGCTATAAGCCGAAATAATAGGAGGTATAAAATGTTAAAGTCAATCACCAAGGACGCCTTATTCCATGAATATTATGCACAGTGGATAAGAGTTTACAAGGAGGGAGCAATACGCAAGGTCACGATGGACAAGTATCTTATGACGCAGTCCTGGCTTAAGCGTTTAGCACCCGATTTAAAGGTGCATGAACTCTCGAGAATCACATATCAGCAGTTGATAAATGATTATGCGGTTTACCACGAGAAACAGACTACGATGGATTTTCATCATCAGCTGAAATGTGCAATACTTGACGCGGTGGATGAGGGTTTAATCGAGCGTGATCCGACGCGCAAAGTAATTATTAAAGGCAGACCGCCCAAAGCAAAGAAGGTAAAGTACCTTAATCAGTTTGAATTGCATACACTGCTTAACACTCTTAATCTTGAGCCTGAAATTAATTGGGACTGGTTTATTCTTCTTGTTGCCAAGACAGGAATGCGTTTTTCGGAAGCGCTTGCACTTACTCCCAAAGATTTTGATTTTCCGCGTCAGACACTATCTGTCAGCAAGACATGGAATTATAAAGGTGACGGCGGTTTTCTGCCTACCAAAAATCAGTCATCCGTACGTAAGATACAGATGGACTGGATGACGGTAATTCAGTTCTCTAGATTGGTTAAGAAGTTGCCCGGAGACGAACCGATATTTGTCAAATGCGGCTCGAAAATATACAATTCAACAGTCAATGACATTTTGGAAAGACACTGTAAAAAAGCTAATGTACCTGTTATTTCGGTACACGGACTTCGTCATACCCACGCCTCGCTTTTACTTTTTGCGGGCGTTTCAATCGCAAGTGTAGCAAGACGACTTGGTCACGCAAGCATGACAACAACACAGAAAACGTATTTACATATCATACAAGAGCTCGAAAGCAAGGATATTGACCTTGTGATGAGATCACTTTCTGAACTGTCATAACAAACAAAAAGGCGGATGTTTAGTCCGCCTTTTGCTATGGATATGCCTATGAAGTACTACATCCTTCTCGCCACATAACAATGCCGAGGCGGCTCGCTCTTGTCAATCTCGCACACAAGCTTGCCCTCGTCGCATAGCTTTTAATTAAAAATTAACCGCCTGCTGTCATTACGCATACGGTACTCTTCCTGGTAGAAATGCACCACTTTCAACCACTTGTTTGCCACTTATTTGTGCTAAAAATCACCGAAATCGGCTTAAAATCACTACAATTGCATTGCTCAAAAACGTCGCAAAATCGAAGTATTTTTCTGCAAAATAAGTATGTAAATCCGAAGCTCCGACTTCAGATTTTTTGCTGTTATGAGCCGCTATTGAACTTCAAAGCGTTTGCAACAGCATCGCAAGCTTTGACCTGATACTCCTGAAACATATGACTGTAGACAGAAAGCGTTGTCGTCTTGCCAAATAGTAACACACTTTCATATGCTGGGTAAATAACGTAAATACGCCTTTAAATAGGCTTCTTTTATCTTTCAGAGGTTCGTCGAGCAGCTTGTAGTAGATGTAGATTTCACGAGGCTGCCCCTCCACATAGGCATCAAGGGTGATATACTCGATCAGCTCCAGGCACATCTCACGGGTAAGCTCATGCAAACGAAATCTGCCCTCTGTGAACTTCTTGGTGTCAACGGAATACTACTCCTCGTGGTGCTTCGCCTTTCGTACAAGAAAATAGCCAATCCAATCAATGACCCATGGATGAGCTATGATCTTACCGACAATCTCGATATGAACCTTGTTCCGAGAGAGAAGGCAGAGGGCAGCGGAGAGTATCTTATTGCCGAATATTACCACGCCAAGCGACTGCAATCGCTTCTGAAAGTTGATTTTTTCAAAGGTCTTATGGTCGGGCATCAGATACGCAGGTGTCTGAACTGCAACAGATTTTTTATTGTGAACGGCGGCTATAAGACAAAATACTGCGATATGCCTTCGCCTGAAAATCCAAACAGAACGTGCAATCAGATGGATTTTGCCAAGAAAAAGCCCAAAGAGAAAAATGCCGAGAAGCGAACACTTTTGGCTAAATCAGAGAAACTTTACCATTCCGCTATGACCTCACCGGAATTTACAAACGATGAATTTGAACAACAGTTAAGCTCTGCGAGTTTGTACAGGTTATGTGGCATGGAACCTCCAAGGAAAGGACGATCGGGTCAGGCTGACGATAGGCGCACCTGCAAGCAGGGCAAGGATATTACCCGTTATGAGTATTCCGATTGGCTGAAGAATTTACATGTGGCTAAGTCTGAGTTTTCTGTATCTTTACGCTTGAAATATTTAACTTTTAGTGATATACTTGTTATATACTAACAAATGAAGTTAAAGGGGTGATATTATGTTAGCCATTTGTCTGGCATTGATAAACGATGATGAAGATAAAAAAAGTTTTGAACAACTAGTAAAAAAGTTTGAAAAAAAGCTATATACCGAGTCGTTTAAGATTTTAAGATCACATGAATTAGCGGAAGAAGCTGTATGGGAAACATTTTATAGAATAGCCGATAATTTTCATAAAATTCACAATTTACCCGTGTACAAAATGGAAGCTTACTTGATTATAACTATTAGAAACGCTTCTTATAGACTTTATAACAAAGAAAAAAAGCATTTCTACAATGACATTCATGAAGAAATGAGAGATATTCCTTCCGCCGATGAATTTAACGATTATAATGTTGCCGATTTATCTAAGGCAATCAGCGAACTGGAAGAAAAATACAAAGTCGCAATTACATATTTTTATTATTACGGACACAATGCCGATGAAACCGCCAAACTTATGGGAGTTTCACGGAACGCTGTATATAAATATCTGAGAAAGGCTGAACAGATTTTGTTTGAAAAATTACGAGGTGATATTAGTGAATGAAAATACAGCATTGTATAGAGCTATCGAACAAGCGGTAATACTGCCGTGTGCAGGAGAAATGGAATCTATCGCAGATGTCGAATGTGATTTTTCAGAGACTTACAAAAAGAAAGTAAACAGGCTGATAAAGGACAGAAGCAGACCGTATTATCCTTTGATAAAAACAACTCTGAGGAAGACTATTTTTATTATAGCGGCAGTTTTAATGATGAGTACAATTACAGTTGCCGCTGTTCCACAGTTAAGAGAATGGTTCGTAGGTTTGTTTGTCTCGCAAAATGAAAATAACGCTGATGTGCATGCTGTTCAAGGAGCTATTCCCGCAGATGATATGAACGATGAATTTATCTATTATGAGCCGACGTTTATTCCAAAAGGATTTGTAGAAGAAAGCAGAATTAAGGATATTGCACATTTAGGCATTGATTATCGTTTCAAAAATAAAATCATTTTTTATTCTCAAAGTCCATTAACGGCAACCCATAATATTGATACTGAAAATAGGAAAACAGAATATGTTACCGTATCAGGCTGTGAAGCGTTTTTATCCTATGATGACAACTCATCTATCATTGTTTGGAATGATGGAAATTATGTATATTCCATAAACGGAGATTTGTGCAAAAATGACATAATTGAAATGGCAAATTCGGTTAATCCTACAAAATAAAATATTTTTTACGAAAAGTGTGTACAAATTTACTCAAACTTGTATCTCAGTATATAAAGGGAACAAAATTTTGAGGAAAGGAGTGCACATTTTTTATGAAGAAAATGATTTCTACGATAATGGCTATATGCATTATGATGTGTTCGCTTAGTATGAGTGTTTCGGCGAATAGCGTAATCGATTATGTAGAACCGGGTATAGAATTAATGTATCTGTACACAGACAATGTTAGTACAAGTGTATATCGTTCAGGCTCAAATATAGCTTATAAATGTGATGCTAAGGGCAAATCCACAGCAACAAAGATAAGCATTTATCTGTATCTACAGGAATATTCAAACGGTGCTTGGAGTAATGTTGATGTTGTTACAAAAGCAGTGAACGGACGCAGCGCATACGTCAGCGATACATATTCATCGGCGGTATCAGGAAGAAAATATCGTACTGAAGCTCATGTATATGTTTACAGCGGAAGTAAATACGAGTATCTGGAAGTCAACAGCGGAACGTTGATTTTCTGATACATAACTGGTGTAATAAAAATAGAAAGGTTTGGTGAATCCAATGAAGATGTGAATATTTATTTTGCACAATTATTCATTGCAATAATTGTGTGATATGATGAAATTAAAATACTCTGCAACAAAACTTAAAGAAAATTACACTTATATTGAGAAAGGACGTTTAATATGAAAAAAATCGTTAAGAGAATTGCAGCTATGGGTGCTGCTGTTATGATGATGGCATCGATGTCGGCTATAGGTGTAAACGCTTATGGTACAGCTTCGTTCAGCAATGAACTTGCACATTCTGACGACTATAACCCTATTACAACTACATCAGGCTATTCAATTGACTATGCGTATGGTGTATGGGCAACATCAATTTCAAGCGTAAGCGGCTATAGCAAAGGAACACCCCGATTTAAGGTTAAGACGGGGGGCTATTCCGATTATGTTGATGTATATAACACTAACCAGTTATATTCGTTTGATTCATCCATGTGCAGAGGTAATAAAACCTATTATGGATATGTTAAGAACAAGACTTCAGGCTGCAAATGCAAGGTGTCTGGTGAATTCAGGTTTATGTAAGGATAATACATCGGAGGAGAAGTGAATCTTCTCCTCTATGTATTAATATAAACCTACGGAGGCAAATATATGATCAAAAGTATACTTACCCAAACAAAAATAATGCTTAACAAAAAGGGCTTTATGTTCGGCTTTTCGGCAATGATGATGATATGTCTCTTAGAGGTTGTTTTCAGTTCATACGGTGTTACCGCCCTACGAATGGAAGGAGACGGCTTTCCCGGGAACGACCCATCGTCGGTCATAACTTCCTTTGAAGCATTTATCCTCTGTGTACCCTCAGGACTGCTCAGCTATCTTGAGCTGCTGTTCCCATTCCTGTGTGCTTTGCCCTTTTCTTTTTCGATACTTACCGACAAGGCAGCCAACACGGATACTCTGTTGTGTGCCTACTGCGGTAAACGAAGGTACATCATATCAAAGATCACAGCTGCATTTATCGGCTCATTTCTGATATTTTTCGTTCCGCTGATGATAAACGGCTGTCTTAATTATCTCATCTTCGATAATTCCATGGGAGCAAATCTATTCAACCCGAACTGGCGTTTTAACGGCTTCGGCGTTATGCGTGCCACAGACTACCCCAATGCTCCCTTTGGAGAACTGCTGGCGGCTGCGCCCTTTCTGTACAGTATGCTTCATGCTTTTATGTTTTCTCTGATGTCGGGAGTGTTCGGGGTGCTTGCTCTTGCCTGTTCGGTGTTTTGCAGAAGGAACAAAGTGCTGACCTTCGGGGTCGGATTTCTTATCATAAACATAATGCAGTTCCTTGAAAACTACAGCATGAATGATGATATAGATAAAAAATATACCGCACTCGATCCATTCAAATATGTTACTTACTATTACTGTGACGGCAGGAGTGGAGTGAACTATTTAGCGTTTTTCATTGCTATGGGTGCGGTGATAGTCGTGAGTTCGGCTCTGCTGCTTTTCTGTGGCAGAAAAGACTATATCTAGGGAGTGAGAGAATGAAGAAAATGCTTCTAATGATCGCATCTATTGTCCCATTGTCACTGATATTCAACGGTCGTAATTTTTTCAACATTCTCGCAGAGCGCAGTCTGGGAGAATACGATGAGAGTTTTGATCTTTTGTTTATCGGAAACGCTTTCGGTTTTACAGCACTTCGTGATGCAAGCCTGCCCTTTATGCTGTACACATTGACTGTGGCTGTTGTCTATCTTTTTATGTTCGGACATACCATGTCTGATAACCTGAACGTCAGCGATATTTATGTTTTTATCCGAGAGAACAAGAGAACAAAATGGTTCGTCAAAAACTCGGCTCGTATATATTTGCAGAGCGCTGTTATAGTCCTTGTCAACGTGGTTGTGATATGGTTAATGACTGCCAAAATGGGCGTTGCAAATCAGCCCGGGGATATAGGAAAAATAGTTGGGATAACCATGATGATGATACTGTACATTTGGATACTTATTACCACCACAAATCTTTTCTCGGCATTGTTCGGCAGTACTATCGGATTATCTGTCGGAGCGGCAGCACATTATGCCTTTGTTATATCTGCAAGGTACGGCTTTGAGAATACCCTCATAAAAAACATAAACCCTTTGGCTGTCATTTTTAATATGTCAGAAAACAGGCGGAGCATTGTAACGTCAGTAATAGTAATGGGAGTGATCTTATTTGCGGTGTGTGTCATATTCTGCACCTATGTGAACAGATCTGATGTTAGCCTTAACAACAAAGAGATATTAGTGTGAGGGGATAGAAATGTCAACGATAACAGTTAAAAATGCAGTTAAAAAATTCAAAAACAGCACAGTGATCGACAATGTGTCTCTTACACTGGAGGGCGGAAATATCTACGGATTTGTAGGGCGAAACGGCAGCGGTAAGACCATGCTTTTCCGTGCGATATCGGGGCTTATACATCTTACAAGCGGCAGCATTGAGATAGACGGCAAGGTGCTGCACAAGGACATTGACGCTCTGCCCAGTGTGGGTATTGCTATTGAAAATGCAGGACTATTTCCGGACTTGTCGGGATATAAAAATCTGAAGCTGCTGGCAGGGATAAAAAAGAAGATAAGCAAAGACAAAATTCGTGAGACTATCTCGGAGGTAGGGCTTGATCCCGACGATAAGCGCCCGATCAGAAAATATTCCCTCGGTATGCGGCAGAGGATACTTATTGCACAGGCTATTATGGAGGAACCCGATGTGCTGCTCCTCGATGAACCTACAAATGGTCTTGATGACAGCGGTGTTGACGAAATCAGAAAGCTGATCTCTGCACAGGCAAAGCGAGGGGCAATAGTCTGTGTTGCAAGTCACAACAAGGAGGATATCGCCCTTCTGAGCGATAAGATATTCAGAGTTGACAATGGCGCTGTCCGGGAGGAATGATATGAAAGTATTTTTGACCTTACAGGCGGCTTTGATTGCAGTCACCCTTCTGCTTTGCTTACATGCAAGGGGCTTGTCAGAGGATGTAGGAATAACCCGCATGGACACTATCGAGAAGATACATAACAGCAATTGTGACTATATTGCTGTGATCCATGATACAGAGGAACTGTATGATCGCTTTTCTCAGTTTGACAGTGAGAATGCAGACTACGGCATTGGGCTTTACGGAACAGCCATATTTGTAGGAACTCCACAGGACAGCTTTTCCTTTTCAAAGGGCAGTACCTTCTGCACCCTTGATGTGGATAAGGTCATAAAGGGTAATATCAAAACAGACAGCATTGATGTTGAAATCAAAGGCGGCTTTCACTACGAAACAGAGGCTGAGTTCAAAGAGCGGTTAATGAATGCTGAGGACATGGAGATAGAGACACCTTCTGAAAAACTATTCTCGCTGGATTTTGGCGGCATGAATTTTATGGTACCAGGGAAGAAATATCTCATAATTGCGCAGACTCTTGATTTTAAAGAAAAAACTGTTTACAGGATAAACGGTTATCAGATAAGCTGGCTGTGTCTTGATGAAACGGAGAGCAAGATTATGAAAGAAGAATATGTTTATTCAGAATGTTGCAATAATGAGATATTTTCGCCGGATCATAGTATTATCGAAGCATTTTACGCTAAAAAGGACGATATACTTAAAACTTATAATATAGTACTGTGATTTATTCAGTGATTCCTTAATATGTGGTCATCTCTAAATTCTGTTGGCTTATCTGCGGCAAATCTTTATCCGTCATATTGTCCAAAATTCCCATGACATACGCTAGTATGCCTGCGAAAATTTAGTACAATCTGCCGAATAAATCTGCACCGCATCCAAACGACATATGAAGTTTATGCATTCACACGGGATGATGTGATTAAAAGTTTTGAATTATGACATAGTTTTATACTTGATAAATTAAAGTGTGATCGTGAAGCTATTGCTATGGAATTATTTGAAGAAGAGAAAGAAGATGGAAAACAATTGGTTTCTGATCTCACAAAAAAGCAGTATTAATAAAAAAACGACCGCCTGCTGTCATTACGCATACGGTACTCTTCCTGGTAGAAATGCGCCACTTTCAACCACTTGTTTGCCACTTATTTGTGCTAAAAATCACCGAAATCGGCTTAAAATCACTACAATTGCATTGCTCAAAAACGCCGCAAAATCGGGCTTTTTCGCATTTTACTAAAGACCACATCAGGTGTGCGGTTTAATTCAATTCCCGTACGGATCACCAAAGTTTAAAGCTCGGAGATAGCACATTGTGCTGTTTCCGAGCTTTTGTTATCTGAAGTTTCATACCTTCCATGTTCTGCCCTACTTTCCCCCGCACACCTCACTCTTGAGTTTTTTCGCCGCCTTGAAATACTCTCGCATTTTCACGTCCGCAGGGTCTATCTGCAATGCAAAGGATATCCTGCCCAGCAGCGAATTTATGTACTTCTCAGGCGTAATGTCAGCACCTTTGAAAAACAGGCTTTGGGAAACTCCGTATTTCTCACAGTAATATATTTCCTGACGTATCTCCCGACGCTGTTTCGACGAGATCTGCGCCTTTTCGTTGACTACTATCCCCGTTACCTGCTGACGTTGCGATGAACCGATAAGCGTCGTTTTTTTCATGTTCAGCTTAAAACCCATTTTCCACAACGCCCTGCTCACAAGTTGCGTTATCTCTTTGGCGTTAAGCACAGCTTTTCCACCTGAAAATGTCATATCATCACAGTATCTTGTGTAATTTATGCCACGCTCTCCACACCACTTGCCTATCCTCTCATCAAATCTTTTCATCACCAAATTCGATATCTGCGGAGATGTTGGCGCACCCTGTGGCAGTATGCTGTTATGAGTGCATATATTTGTCAGCAGCGTTGTAGCAGGCTTAGAAAATCCAAGCTCGCACATGACCCCATAGACCTTGCCAAAATCAATGCTGTCAAAAAAGCCTGAAACATCAAGTTTAAGCACTCTCTGTTGACCAATATGCGGCTCTGCATTTTTCAAAAGCGAAGAGTTTTTGCAATATGCAGTGGCATACTCAGATACGGACAGCGTGTAAAGATACCTTTCAAGTATCCTTCTTTGAACGAGCTTGAGATATTCGTTCGGCACTTTTAACACCCTGTTTTTATGCCCTCTGCCACGATGTATTATCACCTTGCGGTAATTTGAATAACACTTTCTCTGATTTCGTTTATGATAGCGTATTCGGTTGTTGCTAAGCATATAAAGCTTTTTCAAAGGAACATCAAGCTCCTCTGAGATCCTTATGATATCATTATCAATATCATTCATTTTGTCACCTCAAAAAAAAAAAATGACAAGCGTCAGCACAAGATTCAAATGCTTTGGAGCCGAATTTTATTTAATGGAATTAAATCCGATTCGGTGAAAAAGCTTTTGATAAAGCTACTATTTCCTGAAACTTCCACAGCGACTCGCTGTAGTTATGCGTTTTGCAATATCGCTGCTGACGCTTGCCATATTTTACTAAACCATGTTATGTACTCATGATAAAAGCACCTTGTTTATTTTATGAGATAATTATATCACGCGAAATGCACAACAATTGGTGCATCTCGCAGAGTACAACGAAAAAAACGGCTGTATATAAACACTCTGATATCATTTTACCAATTTATGCACAACACGTCAATGGGTTATCCTGACATTTTACGCCAAGCGCCAATATTTTATATGAATACACAAAAAACCACACGAAGATAGGAAAAAAAGCCGAGCCTTGCTTTTATCACCTCTCAATTCCCCCACCTCTCGAGCTTTTTCCTTTTTATCACTATCCCCACCGGGCTATCCGTTTTTTCGTCAAAAAATTCCTCGCAGACCCACCAATGATACTCTTGCCTTGGCAGGGTCGCCCACGTCATATAGCAAAAGCTCCACTGGCGAAGCAATTCCTTCTTCTTGCCGTTTTTCAGACTTTCAGGTAGATAGTCCTCCATAAGCTTCACTATCGTATCATAGCTTATAAATCTCATCTTGTTCTTTCTTTTTATTATGGACAGCCTGTGGGCAAGATAAAAATGCAAAACAACTTTCCATATGCTGCATTTGTATTCCGGGTCAAGTATTGACTCTTTTTTCATTCTCCTGATGATCTTAATACGTTCATCGGGGTCATTCAAAAGGTCGCACAGCGCTGAGATATTAGAACAATCGAAACCGTCCTGCCCACTGTCCAACTTGAAATATCTCCGCCCGTCTAGTTTGTATAAAGGCACTCGTGCTATCTGCCCCTCCTGTGTTTCCACTGCATATGTCCACAACCTCGGGCAGGATCTTATCTCGTAGACTTCTCTGCCACTGATATCCTGACCTCTCTGTACATTAAGAAATCTCTCCCCTATGTTGTCACCGACTTCCTGCGGAGCATTTTCAGTGCCTGCTATAAAAATCCTAAGCCTTTGGAGCTTTTCCACGCTTTCTCTTAGCTTGTCTTTAAGTGCATTTCGTGAAAATCTAATGTCCTCGTTTCCGCTGAGAAGTTCCCATATGGTGTTGAGATAAAACTCCTTTCTGTTATTATTCCATATAGTGCAAACAGCGTCAAAAACACACATATCAAAGTATGTCAGCGGTGCTTTTTCATAAGCCGTGCAGTCTTGATACCATAAGGTACAACAGATATCATTTCTGCGCTGACCTTTCACAAAAGCTACTCTGTAGTTATAGTCCTCTTGATCGTTTCTTTTGCCTGACAGCCCGTCATAAAGCCCTTGTATCTCTTTCTCTCCCAAAAGCCTGTTTATTTTCTTGTCTATATATAACCAACGATCCTTATTTTTCTTTATGACTATCATTTTTTCTCAGCAAGCAAAAGTCCAAACAAATGGACAGATAGTATGATATAATATAGGCATAACAACAAAAAGTGAGGTAAAATCGTTATGCCTAAAAGAAACACACTCAAAAGCAAGCTCAGCATCATAGTTTTTTAGATGAAATTGAACTCAAAAGACAAATGCCTTGAGTTTCTATTTGAATTGCGTTTTCCATAAGGTTTGGTTTGTCTGGAATGTGACTGTACAGAGTATTATCATATCAAAAAGCGTGGTCGGGGAACTACCAAAATGAAGATCATGGTGGCTGTACAGTGGGCAAAATGCTCGCCACTGTGAGGGATACTATTCCAAGCAACTGCGCATACACGATATTCGAGGAGCTGATATTAGCGCCGTTCAGCATTGCCCGTATGCGTGAAAATTTCAAAAGGCGCAGAAGACGTCAACAAAACACCAAGAAAGGAGTGGAATAAAAATGCCACAAACAGAAGATATAGAATACATCAAGAAATATGAGGCGTATGATTGTATCAACACCTCCGAGGACGATGATTTTGACCCACTGGACGAGCTTTACGAGCCTGATCCTGTGGAGATTCAAAACACGAGCCAAAATCCATTTACAGCAAAGGTATTTGACCCCGAAACAATGCTTTTCGACCTTGCCGAAACAAGGAAGACAGAAACAAAATTCAGAGAGAATATACTCTCTCTGATGATGTCTGTTCTCATAAGCTCAGACAAGCCCAACGCACTGCTCTGCGGTCCTGCGGGCTGTGGAAAAACCAAGATAGTGGAGGAGCTTGCCTACAGGCTCAAAAGCAGCGAGAACATCGTACCACAGCTCAAAGGCTATAGGATATATGCCCTCCAGCTCTCTGATATCGTGGCAGATTCAGGTCTTATGGGTGACCTTGAAAATAAGGTCAAAATGCTCATAAACTATATGAGCGACCAGGACGAGAAGCGAATTTTGTTTATCGACGAAATACATATGCTTTTTGAGGAAAAGGCATATCGGATCGTCGCTCAGATCTTGAAGCCTGCTCTGAGCCGTGGGAAAATAAAGCTCATAGGAGCGACAACGACCCAGGAAGCAAATCTCATCGACAGCGACCCTGCCTTTTGCAGGCGTATGACAAAGATAATAGTTGACGAAGCAGACCATGAGCAGACAGTGGAGATCCTTCTCAGCATGAACGAGCATTTTGCCAAACACTATAACATCTCGTTCGCTTTGAGCCGAAACAAGGCAGAGCACATTGTGGATATCGCAGACGAATTTTGCTACTCAGGCTCACACCGCCCTGACAATGCCATAACGCTACTTGACCGCTCCATAGCTTCCGCCGTGGTGAAGAACGCTTCTGACAAGAAGATGAAAATTACTCTCACCGACCGCCATATAAAAGAAACGGCTTTCCGCATGACATCAGGTCACAGCACGCCCCACGCCTTTAACGAGAGAGACTTTCACCGTGACCTCTCAGCCGTCTGCGGTCAGGAAGCTGTCATAGACGACCTTGTCAATGTGCTTAAGCTCCATTCTCTCCACATCAGGCCGACCAAAAAGCCTTTTACAATGCTTTTTATCGGACCAAGCGGAGTGGGCAAAACAGAGGTCGCAAAGATAATAGCCAAAAACTGTGCAGGCGAGAAACCTATCACACTGAATATGTCGGAATTCTATTATGACGCAGGCATAAACCGCATTATAGGCTCGCCTGCAGGCTATCTTGGAAGCGACAGCAATGTTGAACTGCCCTTTGATAAGCTCAAATCCCTATCAGGTGATACTCCTTGACGAGTTTGAAAAGTGCGACAGATCCGTGCAAAGACTATTCATGTCTGTCTTTGACGAGGGCATTCTCACCACAAGTCAAGGAAACGTTATAGACTTCTCAAAGTCCATAATAATAGCCACCACCAACGCAGGCTGTACCGCAAAGAGCAGAAGCATTGGATTCAACTCAGACAGCACATCGGAAACACAACTCATAAGCGACCTTTCCGACTATTTTGACGTCGAACTTATCAACCGCTTCTCACAGAAATACACTTTCAGCGAGATATCAAGATCGGTGTACAGAAAGATAGTTGAAAAACGGCTTGCGAGCGAAATAAAAGTCATCAAAAGGCTTCACCCTGAGCTGAATATGGACTCCCTGTTCAGTGCAGATGAGCTTGCAAAGGCAGTAGATAAGATAACAGCCGACACCTACAACGTGAAATCAGGCGCAAGACCTGCCGTCACAGCAGTGAGCAAGTTCATTGACAGCAAGCTTCTTTCACACTTCTCACGCATGGCAAAAACATACAGACCAAACCAAAACTAACGCTCCGCCACAAAATACTAATGACCGCACCTTTCACGGGTGCGGCCAATTTTTTTTACTTCTGACAATTTTACTCTTATTAAACAGATATAAAGAAAAGAAAGATGAAAAAAGCTCGAATTATGTTATTAGGATATGTCACACCCACAAAATATCACGCTAAACAGCCGATATCAAAATGTGATTTTTGCATTTGATGTGCGGAAATTGGATTTTTTCTATATGATCTTACCGTCAGACACTTCGATAACACGACTGCATTGTTCTGCGACTTTTGGATCGTGAGTAACGATAACGACTGTTTTTCCCTCTTTGTTAAGGCGTTTGAAAAGCTCCATTATCTCGGCCGAGGTCTTTGTGTCCAGCGCTCCTGTAGGCTCGTCCGCAAGTATCATGGCAGGCTCGTTGACAATTGCTCTGGCTATAGCAACACGCTGCTTCTGTCCTCCCGAAAGCTTGTTGCAAGGCTTCTTAGAAAGATCCCCCATACCAACAGCTTTTAATGCTTCAAGAGCTTTTTCTTTTTTATTCTTTATCTTTTTCTTTGCAAAATCCAATGGGATCAATACGTTTTCAAGGGCAGAAAAATCCTCAACAAGTGCAAAGTCCTGCATTACAATGCCTATCTTTTCATTTCTTATCTGTGCATACTGCCCCTCCGATAAATTTTTTACCAAAGTGCCGTCAATTGTGTACTCACCGCTCTGATAGCTGTCTATGCAGGCAAGGATATGCAAAAGCGTGGATTTTCCTGCGCCTGATTTTCCAATTATCGCTACCATTTCACCGTCTGATATCTCGCATGATACCCCATGCAAAGCCTCATATTCATTGGCTTTCTTTGGATTATATATCTTTATTATTTTATCAAGCTTTATCATTATAATGCCTCTCTTATTCATTTATCATCAAGATCTCATTTGGTGTATTTCGTCTCATTATAACGCCCGGTATCAAAAGTGAGATCAGAATGTTCAAGATAACGATACTTACACAGCCGATCAAGTGCAGCCAACCAAAACTTATCACTGTATTTCCCATAAATTTGCTCATAGTAAGAACATTTGAAATACACACTGCAATGGCGGCTGCCATAACTGCGGTCATAAGATCACACACAAGATCTATCTTGATATATGCGTTCCACTTTGCTCCGCAGAGATAATAGATACCATAATCTCCAAGTCTCTTTTTTATGTTCACTGCCGAAGCCGAAACTGAGCTTACAATAACAAGAACTATCACGCATATAAGCATTGGAACAAGCTTGATAAGCTGACCATTAATATAGACAAGCGAATTTTCTCTGAAATCCTCAAAGTCAAAAACCCTGCCATAATCCCTCAGATATAATTCAAGCTCCTTAAAACGCTCATTGCTTACATTATCCTTTAACGTTACTATTTGATTGCCACAAGGATATATTTTACAGTTTATATCTTTAAGACAGTCTGTCGGAACTATCAGCATCATGTTGCCATGCTTATTGACATTAGCATAAAGATCTCTGAAATCAGGCTTTTCTTTTATACTATCCTCAGTGCCTAAATATGCAGATGAAAACCCCAGCAACTGTGAGCCGTCAGCTATGACACCGACAATTTCCACCTTGTTCTTAACATACTCATACTTATAAGGATCAGCATAGTCAAAATCCTCATCATCAGGGGACATCTCCCCTACTTTCTCTTTGTGCATAATGGTAACTATGTCACCCGTTTTGTAGTTGCTGTTTTCAGTCACAACAGCAGGTATCAGATCTCCGTTAGCCGACGCATTAGACAGCCATTTTCCCGAACTCATCTGCGGCGTAAATGACTTTATCATATCTTCAGATAAAGCATTAACGCTCATTCTATCGTCACCAAGTCCATTAGATAGATCTTTTGATGACGGAGAATAATACAAGCTTGTATCATATCCGCTTGTCACCGACTCCACATCATCAATATTTTTAAGCTCACTGTCAAGAGGAGCAGTATCATATATATTACATATATATAGTCCCTTGCCATCAGGAAAGTATTTCTTTACAGGAGTATACATCTCTATTCTTGAAAGAACAGAAGAAACAGCCGCCGTCATTATAATAAATGCAATGGCGAGCTGAACAGCGATAAAAATATTGCTGTAGATATTTCTTGCAAATTCTTTTAAACCATATTTTATCATATTATTTTCCCCTCTCTTTCATCATTTTCACAGGGGATCTTTTATTGGTAAACAATATCACAATGTTAAGGAACAAATAAATAGAAATAATATATATTCCAAATATGGTCATATATACCCTGAAATTATATGCGACCTTGATATACTCAAAAAACAAAGTAAGCTTAGGAAGCAGCGCATAATTGAATACCAATGCAAATATCACATATATCGTCACTGATATCATACCTATCTCGGCTATATACATCCGTCTTATTTTATTTGACGTGCAGCCACACAGCATGAATATAGCAGTCTGTTTAGCACGGGATCTTATTATGTATCTGAAAAGCATTGCAAGATTTATTGCAGAAGCTATCGCAACGGCTACGGACATAAATATAACGGAATTGTAGAATTTTATTTCAGTCATATCGATCGTGTCTATCGGAGGAAAATTAACATTACACGTTAGAACTTCGCTGAAAGCTTTTTTCAGCTTAAAAAAGCTTTCTGTATCTAGAGCATTGTCATCAAGAAAACTTATGCTTGAAATAGTGCAGTTATCACCCAACGTTTTAAATGGCACCTGAAATTCCTCTTGTACAGTATTACCGAATATGCCTATGACCTTATAGCTTTTGCCAAGCAGTTCAACATTCTTGCCGATCATATCGTCTTTTGCGCCGCTAGGCAGCACGACCAGATTTTCGTCTGAAGCATATTCTTCCTTAGTAAAATATCTGCCTTTGCGTATACTCATGTTGTCGACATACGATTCGTATAAACTATAATCATTCAGCTCCTCATCATATTGAATGCGCACCGCAGACATAAGATACGGTTGACCGCCGTCAAAACACTCATCAATTTTAAGCTCGTCTTGATCAAACATTAAACCAAAATACATACCCGGCATTGACGCTTTAGAATTATCATCAAGCTTGTCAAGCACCTCCCGAAGCTGAACAGGAGTTATAGAATCTGTTCCAAAATAAGACAAGATCCTGCCATCACTGTCTTCCTGAGTATCTATTATATCGCCAAATGAAAAAGTATAGTTAAATACATACTTCTTTTGCTTTTCAAAATCCTTGCTTGCTTTAAAATTCTGAAATGCACCATGTGAAAACAATATTATAAGCACATCAGTAACGGCGCAAACAATAAATAGAATAAAGATAAGTACATTCTTTACGGCAAAATTTTTCAGGTTAATAAAAACGTATTTCATTTAGTCCTCTTAATATTACTTATTTTGATTTATACGATAATAAACATCGTCTATAGTATACTGATTATCCTTATCGGTTTTAACTTTTACACGATGGATATAATAAGCATATGACTGACCATATACCTCTTTGGTTGCTGACGTAGTTGCTAATGCAGTAGTAACAGCCATAGTGCTTACAATAGCCAATGCAACAATTCCCGTAACAATTTTCTTAATAATCATACTTATTTCCTTTCTCGTTTCGCAATAAATCACAAATTTTTAATTCGTAGACTTAACTGAATTTGCCATACGAATTATGTCATCTTTGCACAAATTACCGTCTATTTCAAAAGCATAAGTTCCATCTGTCCATGCAATTATTGTATATTCACTGTCATATGAAATGAATGCTTTTTTGCCATTAATATCTACCCATTCAGTCTTCATATTTTCGGTATCTACCTGATTAGACACTGTCAAAGAACTTTGCGAATAGTTTATGTATTTATCGCCTGATATATAATGTATTTCATGCCTTGTATCGGTAGTGACAACAGATTTGATTTCAAATTCGCTAGGTACGAATGTCGGTACATACTTAACAAAATTATAAATGCTAAAATCGTCCAAAGAATTATCTTTTATATGCGTTATTTCAGCGTTTCTATTATTATCCTGTACAAAAACTCCAACAAACCATTCACGCAGCGGCGGTACGGCGGCGACTGTCACAGAGCCGACTGCAAGCACCGCAGCTATTATCGCCGCAGCAAATCTTAGAGTGATCTTTATATGTCTGTGACCGCTTTTTCTGTTAGTTTTTATCAGCTCGCCAATTCTCTGCTCATATTTTTCCGAAAAATCATGTGGAATTTTCTCAACAGCCAAATAATCCTTATAGTCTTCATCAATTATGCCTGTTTTTATTGCCCGTCTTAACTTATCATTCAAAACGATCACCACCGATCAAATCTAAAATTTGTCTTTTGGCTTTGTTCAGATAATTAAATACCGTTCTCTTAGAAATGCCCATGATCTGTGCGATCTCATCAGCAGTCAGATCATAATAAACCTTATATGCTATCACAGACTTTAGTTTATCATCCAGCTTTCTTACCGCATCTATAAGCAGATCTAAGTCAATATCATCATAAAAATCCTCACTCGGCTCATCTTCCACCTTAAGATCAAATATAGACGATGTTGGATTTTGATTTTCCTTATTGTAGATCGCATAACAGGCGTTTCTAATAGTTCTAATAAGATATGCGTCCATATCGTGCAAAGAATAATTGTGAATTTTTTTAAAACATTTTGCGATGCTGAAAAAAGCATTTGCACAAGCCTCTTCTGCCAGCGCAGAATTATTCAAGATCTTGTATGCAAAAGCATAGGCTATCTGACGATTTCTGTAATAAAAATCTTCAAAAGACGTCTGATCCTTATCGTTGTCTATCAAGGTCATACATACAGCTAACATTTGATTCCCCCCTGAGTTACTTATGTTACTAAGCATAACACATATTGACATACTTTTCAAGATACCAACAAATAAACTTATAACCCGAAATTATAATACATTTTGCGATTTATACTTGTATAAAACTAACATGATTGAGCCATTCAATTTAGTTAAAGCTACAAAAATTCAAATATAAATCAACAATATGATGCACGAAACGACTACTTTCGCTATTATTTATAGTGTAAGACTAAAATAAATTGGTATTAGCAAACATATTAATATCCGCTATTTTCTTTGTAACGTATGGTTCACTCTTGCTTTTCAACCATAAGATCTATGGCATTTATCAATTCAAAAAAATTGAGAATAACAAATTAGTTTTGGTCAAAGAAATAAGGAAGTCATACTATGATTCAATAATCGATCAAAAAAGGTCTTTTCAGAAATTGAAGAAAACTCCAAATGCAAAATTATTCAATAAGATAGACATTACCTTGTATCTAATAGCCAAACCTGAAAAAGCCAACCGCACCCAAATGGATGCGATCGGCTTTTTTATCTTATTCTATTTTTTTCTACCCCAGCTTCAAAACATTCAGCAGGAATATCCAGCTAGTTCCATAGTAAGCCACAACTGCCACCAGATCGTTCAGCGTGGTTATCATAGGGCCTGACGCAACGGCAGGGTCTATCTTTATTTTCTTGAAGAAAAGCGGTGTGAGCGTTCCCACTGCACTGGATACTATTATGGCAAGTATAAGTGAAATGCCTATACAGCCCGACATTGCAAAAGAGTATACCAGCCCCTTGCCCTTGAAGAAGAAAATATACAGCCCCACTGCTATGAACGACAGCACGCCTATAAGAGTGCCGTTTAGAAGTCCAACTCGCATTTCTTTTGACACAAGGTGAAGCTTCTGCTTTGCAGTAAGGCCTCCGTCTGTAAGCACACGGATAGTCACTGCAAGGGATTGTGTACCAACATTTCCTGCCATGTCAAGTATCAGCGATTGGAACGCCACAATAAGAGTGAGCTGTGCAACAACTTTCTCAAACGCTCCCACCACTGTGGACACCACCATGCCAAGTCCCAACAGCACAAGCAGCCAAGGCAATCTCTTTTTCACACTCTGCAACACAGGCTCGTTAAGATCTTCCTCTGCAGAAAGACCACCAAGCTTTGCATAATCCTCGCCCATTTCATCATCTGATGCCTCGATGATGTTTTGCGCTGTGATAACTCCCAGCAGCCTGTTTGAATCGTCAAGCACAGGTATGATATACTCTGAATAATCCTTCAGCTTTTCGATACAATCGGCAGTCTGCTCGTTGGCGTAAACATATGGAAAAGAAGTTGCCGTTATGCTCTCAAGCTCCACCTCGCTGTCAGCCGTGATAAGATCCTTCAGATCTATAGCTCCGCTGAAAACCTTATTTTCGTCCACCACGAACAGCGTTGAGATGTTGTCATTTTTTCTCGCCTGACTAACAAGAGCATTCATTGCCTGCTTTACAGTCATGTCTTCGTCAATGATAATGCAGTTCGTAGTCATTCTGCTTCCTATCTCTTCCTCATCAAATGAAGCGATAAGCTTGAGTTCACTGCGTACATCAGGTGCAACAGCGTCTATAATAAGGCTTCTCCTGTCCTTATCTGTTTCAGACAGAATATTCACCGCTGTATCAGTGTCCAGCTCCGATATAAGCTCCGAAGCCTTGTGGATATCCATTTCTCTCAGATACTCCCCTGCCTGCTTTTCGTCAAGATATTCAAATATCTCTGCCAGCATTTCAAGACTGCACACACGGTAGAATTTCTTTCTGTTGAGAACAGAAAACGTACTTATTACCTCTGCGATATCACTGCCATGATAATCGTCAAGCTTGTTCATCATGGCTTTCGGGGAATCATTGCTGTTGATGACAGCGGTTATCTCGTCGCAGTGAATGTTCTTTACTGCGTCCTCGTTTAAAATTACATTTTTGTTCAGTTCATTTTTCTTCATTTGCTTGTCCTCCGTTTCATTTTTTTATGACGTGAGGGACAAACAGGCATAAAAATGCCCGTGCATGACAGGTCACACACGGGCAGATATATCAGATCACAACGAATAAAACGGCAACGCAAAGCGAAGCCCGTCGGCTGTGTTCACATATATACATAATCGCCCGTTAGACCCGCAACTGTCGCTGTTTGCCACTTTATTCACCTCCGTATTATATTAGTCCTTCGACATTATACCATTTTAGCAAAGATCTATCAACACCCAAAATCTTATTTTAATATTAAAAAGCTGTTAAAGCAACGGTGCAAATATCCTTAGCACGCCGTCAATGAGCCGTCCAAAGAAACCACGCTTTGTGTCCTCAAGCGTGCGCTGTCTGCACTTGCTCTGAGTGTCCAGAATGTCCGCCTTAAAGGTCTTTATTATAGATGAATCAAAGAATATGGAGCTGCACTCAAAATGCAGGAAAAGACTTCTATAGTCAAGATTTACCGAACCAAGCACCGCAAGCTTGTCATCGCATATACAGCCCTTTGCATGAACAAATCCCGGCGTGTATTCATATATCTTTACCCCTGCCTCGATAAGCTGACGATAATAGCTTCTCGAAAGCCTGAAAACCACCTTTTTGTCAGCGATACCGGGCATTATGATACGCACGTCGACCCCACGTTTAGCCGCCCTTATAAAAGCGTCAAAAAGGCTGTCACCAAGCATAAGATACGGTGTGTAGAACCACACATAATCGCTTGCGGCATAGAGCATCTCAGAAAAAAACGTGTTGCTCACATTTTCGTCCACCATAGGGGAATCATAATAAGGCAAAACATAGCCGTCGCCACCCTTGCCCTCTTTTTCAAAGCTCTCTCCCACAAGTTCATGAGGTATCATGTCATTTGAAAAAGCGTTCCAGAACTCCATAAACATATAGGTGTAGCTTTTTACGCCCTCGCCTGTTATCTTAAAGCCGATATCTTTCCAGTGACCATATTTCGAGCCTATGTTTATATACTCGTCCGAAAGATTTATTCCGCCGCTGTATGCAACTCTGCCGTCCACCACCATTATTTTTCTGTGGTCACGGTTGTTGAGCTGTGATTTTATAAAAAGGAACGGATTGAAAGGCACACATTTTATACCTTTCTCACCAAGCTTCAAAGCGTCTGCAAGAGAATATGTTGCGATACTTCCAAGGTCGTCATACATTATCCTGACGTCAACGCCCTGAGCCGCCTTTTTCGCCATGATATCCACAACAGTGTTAAGGAACTTGCCGTTTTGCAAAATAAAATACTCCGCAAAAATATATTTCTCAGCCTTTTCAAGCTCCTTGCACATATCAGCGAACATTTCCTCGCCCACGGAAAAATACTCTGCGCTGTCAAGCTTCACCATAGGAAATCCCGTTGCGTCGCTTATCCTTTTCACCGATTGAGCAAGCCTTTTGTCCTCACGTTCAAGCTCCCCTATGCACTTTTCCCCGTCAGAAAGCTCATAGTCCATGTGAAGCCTTGCCTTTGTGATATTCTTTTCAAGCTTTTTCGCAGTATTGTTATTGCCAAAAATTATATACATAACTGCACCAAGCACGGGAAAAGTAAGTATCACAATAAGCCAAAGGGTCTTGTAGCTGCTCTCCTCACGCTTTGTGTTGATATAAAGCACAAACAGAAATGACAGCACAGTAAGCACGATGCTGAGAAGCCCTGCCGCCTTGCTGAGCCATTTAAGTATGAGAAGATACCACAAAAACTGCATCGCCACAGGAACTATCACCGCCACCACTCTGCCTGCTATTTTCTTTACATTGTTCCACGTCAACTCCGTTTCGCTCCTTTCATTTATCATCTTAGGACAACAAAACACTATCATTATGCGTTGTTACCATTATTATAACAATTTTTTTAACATAAGTCAACGCCATTGATTTTATTATTAAAAAGTGTTATATTAAATATGAGATATGTCCTGCTGATAGCTTTGTCTGTAGGCGGGCGAACAGTGTTCGCCCCTACAAAAATAATATAATTGATAACGGAGGTAACAAAATGTGTACTGCGGCAACTTATAAAACGAACGATTTTTACTTTGGAAGAACTCTTGACTATGAAAGCTCCTACGGCGAGGAAATAGTCATAATGCCAAGAAACTTTCCCCTTAACTTTGTTAATATGGGCAGGATAGCTACCCATTATGCGGTAATAGGCACAGCTCATGTTGCTCAGGATTATCCTCTTTTCTATGACGCCGCCAACGAAAAGGGTCTTGCCATGGCAGGTCTTAACTTTGTTGGCAATGCCTTTTACCGTGATGATATCGACGGCAGGGACAACGTTGCACAGTTCGAGTTTATCCCATGGATACTCTGTCAGTGTGCAAACGTGACAGAAGCAAGGACGCTTATAGAAAAGATAAACATAACCAAAACTCAGTTCAGCCCGCAAATGCCGTCAGGTCAGCTCCATTGGATAATAGCAGACAAGAACGATTGTATCGTAGTGGAATCTGTAAAAGAAAGCATAAACGTCTATAACGATCCCGTGGGAGTGCTGACGAACAATCCACCGTTTGATATGCAGATGTTCAGGCTCAACGATTTCCGTGGACTTTCCCCTAAACAGCCTGAAAACACATTCTCTGATAAGCTGGACCTTACTTCCTACAGCCGTGGCATGGGTGCAATGGGACTTCCGGGTGACCTGTCCTCGCAGTCAAGATTTATAAGAGTAGCATTTGTGAAAATGAACTCACGCTCCGCCCCTGACGAGCAAAGCAGTGTGAGCCAGTTCTTCCACATTTTAAACTCAGTTGACCAGCAAAGAGGCTGCTGCGAGGTGGCAGAGAGCAAGTATGAGATAACCATTTATACAAGCTGCTGCAATACTGAAAAGGGCATTTACTATTATACCACCTACAACGGACATCAGATATCCGCTGTTGATATGCACAAAGAAGACCTTGACTCCGCCAAGCTTATTGCCTACCCTATGATAACCAACGAGATAATAAACTTTCAGAACTAGCAAACGCTCCGTACAAAATCTGTACGGAGCGTTTTTATTACTCAAATCTGAAATATTCAAAGTCAAAGTTGCTTCCCGGCAGGAACGCAAATGAGACCTTCTGTTTGCCGCTGATACCTGAGATATCAAAGCTCTTCTGAGCATAATTTTCGCTGTCATCTGTCCTGAACTCGCAGAGTATTCGGTTTTCGCCATCACTGCCGTTCAGGATAAGATGTATGCTGTTGAGGGCAAGCGGTGACTTTCCGCTTATAACGAGCCTGCTCGGCTGTTTTTCAGAGAAATCGAACTCGCCGAAATCAAGCATAACGTTGTTGCCTATCTCGGTCACACACTTTTCGCCCTTTGTGAACTTGTCACCATAAATGTTGTCAGCATCAGCCGCATTATTCACCGCAAATTCACGGCTCTCCTTTTCAAAGTTAAAACCGCCCACTTGGAAACCGTCCTCAGTAAGGATACAAAGGGTCTCAATACCCTTGAGCTTTCTTGAAAGCTTGAAAGTTTCAGGCTTGAAGATCATCCACTCAGGCTCTTTGTGATAACAAAACGTGCCAAGAAGCTTGCCGCCCTCGTCAGGTATTCCGTCATAGAAGCTTATTTTAACAGGGTCAAGGGTGTTCGCCCATATCTGCACCGTAACAGTGTCAGAGCCTGCACTGCCGAAGTCAAGATTATCATATGCCGCCCATGATGTTACCTTGCCCATGGCAAAGCCTACACCCTTCTTCATGCCGCTTGAAACGTTGTCGCTCGCCCTTGTGAATAGTCCGCCGATAACAAACTGATATGGGTCGGTAAGTGCGTTTCCAAGACCCTCAGCAGTGAATTTGAGCATAGATATGATGTGATAACGCTCAGTGCCGTTTTTGCACATTGCACGAAGCCAGAAGCTTCCGTCACCCTTTGCTTTCACCTTAATGCTGTCTGCTGTTACCTCGCACTCTGCAAGATTAGATGTTATGCCCTTTTCATTTGTCACCCTGAACTCTATATCCTCAGCATAATCCGAATTGGCAGGAAGCGCCTTATATCTCACTGTTATCTCAGGGTTATCCTTGTCAAGAGTAAAAGTATCAGTATAAAGCTCTATCTTTCTCACAGGTATCTCGTCTGTCCTGCCGCATTCGGTAGGAGCAAAGCCCACGTTTTCAAGCGATGATGTGCCGCTGTCATATTCCGCCTTAACAGCATCAAGGGTAACAACACAGTCAGGCAGACCCTTTGATGCGAGCGTTACCTTTATCTCGCCGGTCTTGTCAGTCGAACCAATAACAGCAAGCATTTTTCCTGAGAAAAGTCTGCGTGATGTGCCTTTATACTGGTCATAGTCAGTGCTGTCGCCGTTATCAAGACCCATAAGCCTTGCCGCACCCTCAACGCTGACGTTCACACGGTTGTTGGCATTTGCGCAGAAAGTGCCGTCCTTATCAAATGCGGATATTTCAATATATACAAGGTCAGAGCCGTCTGCAAGTATCTCTGTCTTGTCAGGGACAGCTTCTATTCTAACAGCGTCCCCGAATGAACGCTGGATATCCTCTGCGATGATATTTCCATTCTCGTCATATGCAACGGCTTTAAGCTCGCCCTTTTCATATGGTATGACATAGTTCGCTGTCAGCTCCTTGCCATGCTTGTGGTCTATATCATATGCCCCCATTGAAACGCCGTCCTTGAAAAGCTCAACTCTCGGAGCATTTGAGCAAACTCTCACGTCACAAGGCAGTCCGTCGCTGAAATCCCAGTATGGGAAAATATGCACGAATGGCTCAGCCTTATAGTCTGTCCACTCTGCACGGAAAACATATGCGCTGTCTTTTGCAAAGCCTGCTGTGTCGAACTGACCAAAGTATGAGTTTTTCGTGCTGTATGGAGTAGGCTCGCCTATGTAGTCAAAGCCTGTCCAAATGAACTGACCTGCACAATATTCTGCGTCACGGTCAGGGATAATGCAAGCCTCCGTGTTTTTTGCTCCCCAGCCTGTGCAGCTATTGCCCAAAGATGAACACTGCTCGTCATCGTCAGTTAGCAAGGTTTCAGACAACGGAAAATGATAAATTCCACGGCTCTGAACAACAGAAGCCGTTTCGCTTCCGTATATCATCCAGTCAGGGTGAGCGGCGTGGTGTTCCTCGTAAAGTCTTTCACCGTAGTTATAGCCTGCAAGCTTGAGAATATCAGCGCATTTCTGACCGTTCTCCCACTGCATATAGTTCGAGCCGAATGTAACATAGCCGTTGCCCTCAGGGTCATGAAGTTTCACAAGCCTTTTGAGCCATGCCGTTACCTCCTGACCTCTCTCGTCAGCGTGAGTGTCAAAAATCTCATTTCCCACACTCCAGCCTATAATAGAAGGGCGGTTTCTGTCACGGCGCACCCATGAAGCAACGTCCTTTTCCACCCACTCATCAAAAAATCTAGCATAGTCATAGTCGGTCTTTGACCTCTCCCACATATCAAAGCCCTCAGAGAGAATGAGCATACCTGTTTCGTCAGCGATGTCCATAAACTCCTCCGCAGGCATATTGTGAGAAGTTCTGATAGCGTTGATGCCCATTTTGCGTAGTTTTTTAAATCTTCTCCTTATAGCCGCAGGATTGGAAACTGCCCCAAGACAGCCGTTGTCATGGTGTTCACATGAGCCGTGGAGCTTAACGTGTCTGCCATTGAGATAAAAACCGCTGTCACACTTGAATTTGATAGTCCTGAAGCCGAATTTCTGACTTACACGCTGAACACAGCCGCCGTCCACAAGAATTTCCGACACCATGGTGTAAAGCACAGGGGAAGTGATATCCCAAAGCTCAGGGTCTTTCACTGTCATGGTCTGAGCGGTGAGAGAATAGCTCACGCCTTTCACACGCACCGCCTCAGGTATGCAGGAAATATCCGCCCCACAAGCGTCAGACTCATAGCTTGCCACCTCTTTGCCGTTCTTGTCAAAAATAGTGTTCCTGATGCGGATTCCCCCAAGAGGTGCGCCCTCCGGTCGGAGCATCTCAGCCTTCACAGTCACCTGCCAGCCGTCCTCTTGCTTTGACGTGGTGATATAAATACCGTCATTGCCGAAGCGTATCTCAGGGCTTTCGCAAAGCCAAACCTTTCTGAAAATACCTGCTCCCGAATACCACCTGGAGTTTGGCGAGTGGTGATCCACACGGACAGTAATAATGTTCTCTCCGTCCTTGACAAGGTCGGTGATATCGAACATAAATGCCGAGTAGCCGTATTTCCACTCCCCTGCCAAAGCACCGTTCACATACACCTTGCTGTCCATGTAAACTCCGTCAAAGCGGATAAAAGTGCGTATGCCATCTTTCTTTTGGTAAGAAAAAGCCTTTCTGTACCAGCCTGTAGAAGTTTCATATAGGTCATTTGTATTATAAATAAGCCAATCATGAGGAATGTCCACAGGCTTGAAAGCAAAGTCCTCTGAGTAGTCAGAGCCGAAAGCCGCCTTGTAAAATTCCCAATCGTTGCAAAAAAGCTTTCTGTCTGAGTATGTTTCACAGATATCCATAAAAACTCCTTTATATTTTACTTATCTGAATATGAAAATGTGCATTTATCAAAGGCTTTTCAAGCTGATATTTCTCCGCAAGCCTTGGTCCGCAGGAGTTAGAACCTACCCCTGCCATTGCATAGTCAACGCAGATAACATTGCTCTCGCACCTTTCAAGCTCATTGTTATGTGCCTTTGCCGCAAGCTCCTCCTGTGAAAACTGAGAAGCGTTGAATGAAAACTCCTTGTCAGCGGTAAACTTCACCTTAGTGTCCCCACCGCACACAGTGAGATATCGACAGCCATAGTGTGATGAATTTTCCTGCGGTCTTATATAATCCTCGTGCATATCCCCGATATCAGCCGCAAATTTGCCCACATAGCAAGCCTGACGCTTGTCAATGTAGCTTTCTGTAGGACCATATCCGAAATATTCCGCCCTTGAAAAATCTTTTGGCATGAAAAGCCTTATACCAAACCTTGGAAGCATATCTATCTTATTTGAAAACTCCGCTTCGCATTTTATGTCAAGCCCACTGCCGTCAATAACATAAACTGCTTTCAGCCTGCAAAACGGCTGTTGTATAGACCAGCCAAAAGACTGTGTGACGCTTATCTCCGCTCTGTTCTCGCTCGCTGAAAGCTCACAGCCGTAGCTTTTCACATCAAAGTCATTAAGATGCACCTTGTACCAATTGTACTTCATGACATCATTATCCGTAGGCGCACGGAAGAAGTTATACTGCAAAGGTCTGTCAAGAAGTTCTCTGCCGCCGAATTTCACAGAAACAAATGCCGACTTACGCTTGTCAAAGCGGTAAACAACATCTCCCACTGTCACAGTGATACAAAGTGGAGTTTCCTCTGCCTTTACCTTAGCTTTCGCCTTTTCCACAACCGCTTTCCTGCCATCAGCTATTTTCAGTTGGTCAAAGCATACCTCATAGCCTTTCTCACAGTATTCGGTATCCTCTTTAGCAGTGAAAATAAACCTTATGAATGTTTCATTTTCATACTCCGCTGTATCATCGGGAACATTCACCACAGTGCTTCCCATAGGCTCGATGTCAAAATCCACCCTGCCAATATGTATAATACCGTTTTTGTCCGTTATCTCATAGCGGCAATCGAGAATATCCCCAGCGTTCACAAACTCCAGCGTGCTTGAAAAAACAAAGCTTCCCTCGCTTTCCCCTTTTGTTACTCGCACAGGTCTGTATACCTGCTTTACCTCAAGCAGTCCCGTGTGTGGCGTTCTGTCAGGATAAACAAGACCGTCCATGCAGAAATTGCTGTCATTGTGTCTTTCCCCAAAATCTCCGCCGTAGCCGTATTTTATCTTACCCTCAGCCGTTTTACCAAGCGGTACAGAATGGTCGCACCACTCCCACACAAAGCCACCGCAGAAACGCTCGTTGGAATAGAACACATTGTGATAATCCTCCAGATCTCCCGGACCATTTCCCATGGCGTGGCAGTATTCACACTGCACAAGAGGTCTGTTTTCCTCAGGCTTTTCAAGATAGCCTTTCAGCCCGTTTAAATCCCAGTACATACCCGAAACTACGTCAAGCACGCTGTCGGAAGTTCCGTCAAGGCAGTGTGTGCTTTCATAATGCACAAGCCTTGTATCATCAAGCCTCTTTATAAGCTCAGCTTCATCGAGCATATTTTTGCCATATCCGCTCTCATTACCCAGCGACCAGAACACCACGCAAGGGCGGTTGATGTCACGCTTTACAAGACATTCCGCACGATCTTTTATGGCATTGCCAAACCTCTCATCGCAAGCAAGCATCGCAATGCCGTTGTAATCTGAATAGTCCCACTTGTAGTCATAATAGACCTCCACACAGCCATGTGACTCCAGATCCGCTTCATCAATAACATAAAGCCCCAGCCTGTCGCAAAGCTGATAAAACACAGGGGAGTTAGGATAATGTGACGTTCTCACAGCGTTTATGTTGTGCTTCTTCATAAGCACAAGGTCAGCCTTCATCTGCTCATAAGAAGCATAATATCCCGTGTCAGGATAGCTGTCATGACGATTTACACCCTTGAACTTCACTGCCCTGCCGTTTATCTTAACAACGCCCTTATCCACCTTTACATCTCTGAAGCCAACCTCTTCGCCGATGACCTCGTCGCCTGCATTGATAGTAAGCCTGTAAAGATACGGCGTTTCAGCACTCCAAAGCTTGACATTCTCTAAATTTATCTCAACGCTCTCACCGTCATAAGCCGAAAACTGAGCCATTGTAACACCATCATCATCGCAAAGCTTTGCCGAAACATCACAGCCGAAAGCCGTAAACTCCAGCCTTGCAGAGCCATTCTCACCGAGAATAGTTTTCACGATATAATTTTCAAGACGCATTTTCGGTCTTGACAGCACATAAACATCTCTGAAAATTCCCGAAAGCCTTATCTTGTCCTGATCTTCAAGATAAGTTCCGTCGCACCATTTCAGCACAGCGGCAGTAATGATATTCCTGCCCTCAGCGAGATATGGTGTAATATTAAACTCAGCCGTAGCGTGAGAAACCTGTGAATATCCCACAAAGCTGTCGTTCACATACAAATAAACACAGCTATCCACGCCCTCGAACACAAGCACCCTGTCCATGCCGTCAGGGGAATAATCATATTCACGCTGATAAACTCCCACAGGTATATCGTCAGGCACAAAAGGCGGGTCAAATGGTATTGGATAGCACACGTTCGTATACTGCGGCTTGTCATAGCCGTAAAGCTGCCAGTTTGACGGCACCGGGATAGTGTTCTCAAACTTTTCGTGAATAAAATCGTCCTCTAGGTCTATTATGCTGTCATAATAACGAAAACCCCAGTTGCCGTTTAAAAGCTCCATTCGCTGAGAATTTTTACGGTCCTCAAAAGGATCCTGCCCCTTTGCAAACGGCACAAAATAGCAGTGCTTATCAAGCGTGCCAATGTGCAGCGCCTGAGTATCCTCATGATATATCATTTTCGATCTTGGCGAATTTTCCGCCGCAAGCTTTAAAATATCCATAGATGTTCTCCTTTACAAGTTTATAAATTACTGTAATTATTTTATCAGCTATTGACAGGCAAGTCAATGAATGATATTATTAATTTATAACAATATGAATATGGAGTTGATATTTTTGTTCTTTGCCGATTATCCTATCCTGGGAAACGAAAAGTCCCTGCCACTATATCTGCAAAATATGGGTCATCATCACTGTCAGGATCACCTTATAAGACCCGAGGGCTATCACTATGACCAGATACTCTACTGCACCAAAGGAAGCGGCACGCTTATCTTTGAGAATAAAGTCATTCCCATACCACATGATACCGCCATATTCATTCCCGCTGAGACGCCCCACGAATACTATCCAGAAGAGGATATATGGGATATCCACTGGATAGTCCCCTGCGGATATGCCGCCAAGGATATCCTTACCCAGTTCGGCCTTACCGAGCTTAAAACCTTTCACCTCAGCGACACGAAAATGCTCGAGCATATTTTCCGCAAAATGCACAATGCTCTGCGAACCGACAGTATTTTCGGCAATTACAAAGCCTCTGGCTATTTGTATGATTTTCTTATGGAGTTTTACCGCCTTATCGCCTACAAAGACCCTGCCACGGCAGTGTCCTCCGCCCTTATGAAAGCACTGGACTACATAAACTACAACTATTTTTCCCCTATCACAATGGACGAGCTTTGCAGTGTGTCAGGAGTAACTAAACAGCACCTTTGTCTGCTTTTTCGCAAAAAACTCAGTATGCGTCCAATGGAATACATCGCAAAACGTCGTATCCAAGAAGCCAAAGCCCTGCTCACCGGTACAGAAAAAAGCATCGAGCAGGTAGCAGAGGAAACAGGCTTTTGCTCAGAAAGCTATTTCTGCAAGCTTTTCAAAAGATACGAGGGCATGACCCCCTCCGCTTTCCGCCAGATCAAATAACAACAAACAAAAAAAAGAGCCGCCCAAAGGCAGCTCAATTATGCAGAAAAATTAGCCCTGCTCCTTCATCTTAGCGAAACACTCGCTGCAGTAAACAGGTCTGTCCTCTCTTGGCTTGAAAGGAATAACAGCCTCGCCGCCGCAAGAAGCACAAGTTGCTGTGTAAGTCTGTCTTTCAGACTTTGTAGCAGCCTTTCTTGCATCTCTGCAAGCTTTACATCTCTGTGGCTCGTTTACGAAACCTTTCTCAGCATAGAACTCCTGCTCGCCTGCTGTGAAAACGAACTCGTTTCCGCACTCCTTACATACTAATGTCTTGTCTTCGTACATGGTTCTTACCTCATTACATAAAATTGTGCCTAGTCGGATTTGCACCGACACCTTTGAATAAACAACGCTCTGCTATTAAGCTATACGGCCATATTCCTATCTCAACAGTGATCTCAATTTCCGTCTGACTCTCTGCATTGCATTGTCTACCGCCTTTTCCGACGTACCCAAGCCTAATGCTATCTGATTGTATGACATTCCTCTCAAAAACGATTGAAATACCTGCCACTCCTGCTCCGAAAGTGCAGAAGTGATCTTATCATAAAGCTCATTCAGCTCCTCACGCTCCACTACGACCTCCTCAGGTACAGTGCCACCGCCGCCAAGAATAGCCTCAAGGTCAGCTTCCTCGCCGCCTGAAAGAAGTGCATTTCTGTGAACAGACGAAATGATCTTATTTTTTATACATTTTGTAGCGTAAGTTGAAAACTTCGCATTTTTGTCTTCACGATAGGTCCTAACCGCACCCAGAAGCCCCATAAGCCCCTCTTGGACAAGATCCTCGTGAACCTCAGCGCCATATTTTTTTGCCAGAAACTCCACCGTACAGATATATCTCGCAATAAGCTCACCGATAGCCGTTTTGTCACTCTGTGCATTTAGCACAAGCTGCTCATCTGAAAGCTTTTTCTGCTGATCCTGCCGATCGCCTCTCAAAAAATACCGCCCACCTAATCGTAGAAATTACCGCAAAGCCCCATTCTGACGCCACTGCGTAATGTTATAATACCATTTTAGACCATAAAAGTCAAGAGAATTGACGAAATCCGCCGTCCCTGTCAAAATATTTGTAACATACCACAGTTTTAAGAATGTATTCTTGTGATTTTCAACAAACAAAAAGTCAGCCGTGTCGAAATACACGGCTGACCGCAATTTACGCAACTTTGATGTTATACACGGCAGTATTTTGCTCTGCCATCGCTGAAAATATCCCCTCCGTGGCAATCGTCAGCCACAACAAGAGGAAAATCCTCAACGTAAAGTTTTTTCACAGATTCACAGCCCAGTTCCTCAAAAGCCACTACCTCACAAGACTTTATGCAGTTGCAGGCAAGTGCGCCCGCACCGCCTATAGCACAGAGATAGACCGCACCATTTCTTATCACGGCGTCCCTTACCTCTTGTGATCTCTCGCCCTTGCCGATCATTCCGCCCAATCCAAGATCAAGCAGCCTCGGAGCAAACCTGTCCATTCTTCCTGAAGTGGTCGGTCCGCATGAACCGATAGGCTTTCCCTCAGGTGCAGGAGTAGGTCCGGCATAGTAGATAACAGCGTCTTTCAAAGGGATAGGAAGCTCCTTTCCCTGGTCAAGCAAAGCATTGAATCTTTTATGTGCAGCGTCCCTTGCAGTGTACACAACGCCCGAAAGCAATATCTTGTCACCGCATTTAAGCTCTCCGCTCACCGCTTTAAGCTCCTCGGAACGCACCTTTCTTATTTCCGACATGACAAACTATTATTCAGCGTCATCATCGCTTACAAGAGAAAGACCATCGTCAATAAGATCTCTTGCAGTGTTTACAGCACCGATACTATTGCCATACAGATCGTTAAGTGATGTAACGAGCTGCTGAACAGTTTCGCTCAGACTTGTGAACTGTGTCTTAACAGACTCTCTCAGATCAGCAGACTGTGCTCTGATGTTCTTAGCTTCGTTCTTAGCGTCGCTTACTACCTTTGCAGCCTCAGCATTTGCCTTTGATGTTACGTCAGCGGCTTCTGCGTTAGCCTTAGATGTAACAGCCTCAGCTTCAGCGTTAGCCTTAGAAGTTACCTCGGCAGCCTGCTTGTTTGCAGCGCTTGTAACAGCTTCAGCCTCCTGCTTAGCGGCAGCCGTCATTGCAGCAGCGCTTGACTTAGCTGTCTGAAGTGTAGTATCAGCCTCTGTCTGAGCATTTGTAACAAGCTTCTGTGCCTGTGCGTTTGCGTCAGCAAGAACCTGATCCTGAAGCTGCTTAGCTTCATCTTCCATCTGCTTAGCTGCCTTCTTAGCTTCCTGAACGACCTTATTAGCTGTGTTCTGAGCTTCCATGAACACGCTTCCAAGATCGAATGCAGGAGTGGCTGTGCCGGCATTAGCCTCAGCAGTTTCGAGCTTCTCTTTAAGATCCTCGATCTCCTGCTTCTGCTTTTCAAGCTCAGCGTCCTTTTCGGTTACCTGCTGCTCATAGTCAGCGATACGAACCTTCATTGTATCAGTATTAGCCATAAGCTCGGCTATCTTGTTTTTAGCCTCTTCTACCTTTTTCTCAAGTTCTTTCTTGCCCTCGAAGTCCTGCTTCTGAGCGCCGCCCTGCTTCTCAAGACGTTCGATAGTTTCGTTCTGGTCATTGACCTGAGCCTCAAGAGTATAAATTTTAGAAGTAAGGTCGTCTACATAAGCAAGAACGTCCTGCTTATCAAATCCGCCGACTCTAACCGTTCTTAAATAACCATTACTAGCCATTTCAATCCCTCCACATTAGTGATTATCTCTATTATACAATAAACCACGTTATTTTTCAACTGATTTAAGCCGTTTTCAAAAATTTCATTATTCCATACAAAATAGCAACTGAAATTTATACAAAATGTCTTAAAATCATATTTATCACAGAATAATTATATCAAATTTTCCGTAAGATTTCAAGTGCTTTTGCGAAAATTTTTCAATATCATGATAATTTTCTGAGAATACGAAAACCTCTTCGATTATGTAAACGTTTTCCGATTTTGGTTCAAACAAGGCGGACAGCGTAAACGCCGATCCGCCTTTGAAAGCATTATTACTTGTTCTTGAAGATATTGAAGATATCGTCGTAATAATTTGGATTATCAGCAGCCTTAACGCCAGCCTTGTGCATCGCTTCAGCGTCAGCCTTTGCGTCGTCAGCCTTCTGAGTAAAATTTGCAGTATATGTTGTCGCAGCCTTTGGTGCAGCAGCCTCAGGAACGTCATCTCTGTCAACAAAGTCAGCAGCGATAACAGTAACGTCCATAGCGTCCTTGGTATCAGGATTTGTACCGTTACCGAAGATGATCTCAACGTTATCGTCAGCAGCGTCTGCTATAGCAGCAGTAAGCTCGTCCATATCGCTGATAAGGAGATCCTCGCTCATTGTAACGTTTACGATAAGTCTTCTCGCACCCTTGATAGAAGTTTCAAGAAGGTCAGAAGAAATTACCTGATTGATGATATCCTGTACCTTATCCTTGCCCTCGCCGTGACCGATAGCAATATGCGCTCTGCCTGCGCCCTTAAGAATAGTAGTAACGTCAGCGAAGTCAACGTTGATCTCATCATGTCTTGTAATGATCTCAGCGATAGCGATAACGTCTGTCTTAAGAACTTCATCAGCGATAGCATAAGACTGCTTCATAGTGAGGCGCATCTCGTTTGTGATAAGGTTCTGGTTAGGGATAACGATAAGAGCGTCAACGTGCTTGATAAGAGCCTCGATACCCTTCTCTGCTCTCTCCATCTTCTTAGCGCCCTCAAATTTGAAAGGCTTTGTAACAACTGCGATAGTGAGCTTGTCAAGTGACTGTGCGATCTCAGCAACTACAGGTGCAGCACCAGTACCTGTTCCACCGCCCATACCTGCTGTGATGAATACCATATCAGCGTCCTTGATAGCGTTCTCGATCTCGTCCTTGCTTTCCTGAGCGGAAGCCTCGCCGATCTCAGGCTTTGCACCTGCGCCCAGACCGTGAGTAAGCTTCTCACCTATCTGGATCTGTGTGTGTGCAGCTGACTTATGCAGTGCCTGGATATCAGTATTAACAGCGATATATTCAACATTTCCCTCGATACCGGCCTGTGCGATACAGTTAAGTGCGTTTCCACCGCCGCCACCGACACCGATTACCTTGATCTTTGCGCCTACGACTGGCTCTTCAACATACTCGTAACCCATAATAGAACTCCTCCTAAAAGCGAATTTTCATACTTCTCCGTATTTTTACATATCAATTTATCAAATCAAAAATAAAATGCAAAAAAGCCTATGTGCCGAATATGCACATAAATAGATACAATAATATATTATCATACTTTTGTCAAAAAGTAAAGAACTTAAATGAAACCATTATAAACTTTTTATTAATTATCAATAAAACGACTGATTTTTCAGTTTCATTTGTGTATACTATACAATTAGTTATCCTGACCCTTACCAATCTGTGTTCGTCTGATCGTCCACATAGCCGTTGTCAGCATATCCATTGTCGGTATAGCCCTGATCACCGCCGTTATCATATCCCCAGTCGGTGTTTCCGTTCTCGTTTGTCCACTGATCTGTGCCTGCATTGTCAGCATCATCATTGCCGTCCCATGCGTTGGTATCGTCGCTGTAGTCTTGGCTATCGTCCCCTGACCATGAGTTATCACCGTCCCATGTGTTGCCGTCATCAATATTAGTATCAGCCGATACCGCACTGCTGCTGTCATCTGGCTTTGCAGAGCTTGTGTCGTCAGGCTTTGACGACTCGTCCTGCGATTTCGGAATAGCCGAAATGCCGCTGTCAGCACCGTTGTAAATAAGCGTACCCTCGTAATCGTCAGTAATGCTCTTGTCAATTACCGCCTTAAGATATGTAAGCTTGTATTCCATATCCACCGAGCTTCCAAGCTTTATTTCAAGCCTGCCGTCATACATAAGCTTGATATCCGAACGGGTGGTCAGGTCAATAGAATCTATATTTTTAAATTTCAGGTCATGTAGTTCATTCAGAAGCTCTTTAAGGATATCCGCCTTAAATGAATCCTCCGAGGCAAGCTTGTCGCCCTGACTAAGGCTTTTAAGCTCAAAGCCCTTTACAACAGGTATATCCCCTGTCGGAGCTGGATTTTTCGTTTCAAGTATCTTTCCCGAAGCAGACAGCACATAGTATGAATTTTTATACTTGATATCAGCCGCCTTTTCGGCCTCTGTGCAGGTTATAACAAGTGTTGACGGAAATTTCTTTGTGACCTTGACATCATCAAGATACACAAGAGTATCTTTCAAACGCTTTTCAACTATATCCGTATTCGTCCTCACAAGGTTCTGTCCCGTTGAAACGCCGCCCACGCCAAGGATCTGATCCTGCTCGTAAAGGGTAACGCCCTCTATTTTTATCTCCGACACATTAAAAAACAAAAACATACTCAGCACCAGCAGCAGCGCCGCAGCCGCAAAAAAGCTGGCAACATACACATTGCGCATATTCACTGTCTGCCGACGTGCCGCAGGCCGCTGTGAGTTCATTCTGTTTTCCTTGTAAGTTCCGTTCATTTTTCTCTTTCCTAACTGCTAGTAATTTACACGTTTTATGTTTCCGCCCAGAAGCGTAAAAGCATTTTCAATGCAGTCATAGCCCCTGTCCATAAGCTTTATATTAGTGAGAGATGTTTCTCCCTCTGCCGAAAGCGCCGCCACAGCTAACGCCGCACCGCCTCTAAGGTCAGGCGCACGGACTTTTGCTCCGTAAAGCTCCTTCACGCCCTCGATAACAGCCACTTTTCCCTCTGTCTTTATATCCGCACCCATTCTCACAAGCTCGTCAACATGGCGGTAGCGGTTTTCAAAAATATTTTCCACCACCACACTGGTGCCTTTTGCCTTAGCAAGTGCCGCCGTGACTATCGCCTGAGCGTCCGTAGGGAATCCCGGGTAAGGCATAGTCCTCACCGTCCGCACAGCTTTTAGCTGTTTAGGTGCTTTTATAAATATCCTGTCCTCATATAGAAATACCTGACAGCCCATTTGCTCAAATATAGGTATGACCGCACGGATATCCCCTGCCCTTGCCCCAAGCAGACCTATCTCACCGCCTGTTGCCGCCGCCGCACTCATAAAAGTCGCCGCAACTATCCTGTCGGGCATGACAGAGTATTCACAGCCGTGTAGCTTTTCCACACCGCTTATTGTTATCGTTCCGCCCCCTGCGCCACTTATCCTTGCACCGCAGCAGTTCAGAAACTCCGCAAGATCGCATATCTCAGGCTCTCTTGCCGCATTGTATATCACCGTGTCGCCCTTTGCCAGAACAGCCGCAAGCATGATGTTCTCAGTTGCTCCCACAGAGGGGAACGAAAGGTCTACCCTAGCCCCTCTAAGCCCTCTCGGGCAGGTGCAGCTAAGCACGCCATACTCCTCGTTTATCCTGACGCCCATTTTTCTAAGTGCGCACAGGTGCATATCTATAGGTCTCGGACCAAGCTCACACCCTCCCGGGAATGACAGCCTGCATTCACCTGTTCTTCCAAGAACAGCTCCCAGAAAAACGATAGACGAACGCATCTCTCTCATAAGCTCATCTGGCACAAAGGTCTTTACAGCGCCCCTTGCGTCCACAGTAACACAGCCGTCCTCACGGCTGCACCTTGCCCCAAGCACCGACAGAATGCGACAAGCCGCAAATACGTCCGAAAGTGCAGGACAGTTATGTAGCCTGATCTCTCCGTTTATAAGAACACACCCTGCCAGCAGCGGCAGAGCTGCGTTTTTTGCTCCCTGAACGGTTATCTCTCCGTTCAGCCTGCTTCCTCCCTGAATGATAAGCCGTTGCATAAGCGTCGCTCCTTTTAAGGTTTTGACTTATCTTATGCAGGACCGCCCATATAGGTTAAAGCTATCTGTTGATATATATCTCTGTAGCGTTTGAAACAGGCATAAAAGCAGGCAAACAAGGCAGATAGGAGTCCTTGCCTATCTTCTTTTTCATATCCTTAGTTGAAAGTATCATGCCAGTAACGCAATCGTCAAACGTACTATCGTCCATATCAGTGATATTCACAAGTATCCTTACAGTGACCTCCTTGCTGGAAAACGGAGGAACAGTGTCGCCTATGACCTCGCCGTCACTGTTTGTTGTAACGCTGGTCGCATAGCATACCGCATTGTCATATTCAGAAGAAACATGGCTGATCTCATACTGCGGTATCTTTATCTCAAAAGGAGACGGGTTTTTGATATTGAACACTATATCTGCAAAACGGTAGCTTGAACTCAACTCAGAACCAAAAGCTTCTTCGTTGTATACAGAATAATTTGACAGCGCATATGTTTTAAAATCCGTCATACCCATTGTTTTGAACACGTTGTCGTCATATCTCACCACGCTCTTGTCTGCGTCGTTGAAAAAAAGCGGTGGGAAGAAGAACACCATAAGCGCAAGCACGATAATAACAGCCACAACTGTCTTTATTATCTTGCTACGCTTTACATATGAATCTCCCACCTTTACTCCCTTGCTAAGACCTTTCGCCGCCTGCGCAGGCATAGCCGCAGCGTCCTCAAGGAAATCGTCCTCGTCGTCCTCTTCCTTGTGCTTAGTAGGGTCATCGTAAGTCTTTGTGGCACGGTCGAACTCCCCTGCCTTGTTGAACTTTTCTCCGTCAAAAATCTCGTCGGCAGTGCGGTTCACTCCGCTGCCCTTGAACTTTTTATCTGACAGCTTTTTTATCTTGTCAACATCAGGCACTTCAATGCTGTCCATTGAAGCCCTCTTGTTATACTGTCTGTAATTCTTATCCATTATTTTATCCCCTTAAATTTTACGTTCCTTATCCCTTAATAAGTGGCTCTAAAGCCTTGAATATCCTGTCCTCAGTATCGGCAACATGAAGCTTTGCAGCGTTTTCCGAGCACTGTCTGAGCTTCTCAGGGTCTTCTATAAGCCCCTTTACAGTATCAATGAAAAGCTTTTCCGTTAAGTCTTTTTCTTCGATAACAAAGCCTGCTCCTGCGTTTTGCAATACCATGCCGTTATAATACTGATGATTTTCAGCCACCATAGGCGACGGGATAAGCACAGAAGCTCTGCCCATTGCTTCAAGCTCCGCCAGCGAAGCTGCTCCGCACCTTGATATAACAAGGTCAGCCGCAGCCATTGCCACAGGCATATTGATATAATCCTTTATGATACGTCTGCTGTTGTTGATATCTATACCCATAGCCCTGAGCTTTTCAGGATAATCCTTATATCCCTGATAAGTGCCGTAGGAATGTATATGACACACCTTAACATCATTGTCCTGATACCATTTCAAAAGCTTTGCGATATTCTCATTAAGCACTCTCGCACCCAGACTTCCGCCTGTTGAAAGCACACATATTTCATTTTCATCAAAGCCAAGCTGTTTTTTAGCCTCCGACTTTGACATGGTGTTGAAAGCTCCCCTTACAGGCAGACCTGTCACCACCGTCTTAGCATTTTCGGGCATATACTTTTCTGCCTCTTTTACAGTGAGCATAACAACGTCCGCAGACTTTGCAAGTATCTTGTTTGTCACGCCCGGAAAAGCGTTCTGCTCGTGAATAGCCGTCTTTATGCCCATCTTAGCGGCTTTTCTAACTATAGGTCCTGAAACATATCCTCCGGTTCCTATAACAAGATCAGGCTTTGCTTCCTTTATTATCTTCTTTGCAGTGCTTCCTGACTTTACAAGACACCCTGCCGCATGGATATTTCTTTTGAGATTTACCCAGTTAGGCTTTCTCTGAAAGCCCTCTATCTTTATAGGATAGAACTTATATCCTGCCGCAGGCACGAGCCTGGCCTCAAGCTTTTCAGGATTTCCCGCAAAGCTTATCTCAGCGTCAGGATAATGTTTTTTTATGATCTCCGCAATGGCAAGAGCAGGATTTACATGACCTGCCGTACCTCCGCCTGCAAGTAAAACTCTGAGCATAGAACTAATACCTCTTTACTTTTTTTTGATGCACTGACGTGAAACGTTGAGCATGATACCCATTTCTGCAAGCTGTATCATCAGTGCAGTACCACCGTAGCTGAAAAACGGCAGTGAAATACCCGTGTTAGGGAAAGCGTTGCAGGCTACCATAATATTGAAAAGCGCCTGCGAGCCTATCTGTATTGTTATACCAGCCGCAAGAAGCATACCAAAACGATCCTTGCTTCTTGAAGCGATCATGAAGCCCTCGATTATAAAAAGCACAAACAGCAGTACCACTACCATTGCACCCACGAAGCCAAGCTCCTCACAGATAATAGCGAAAACGAAGTCATTTTGCGACTCAGGCAGATAGTATTTTTGCCTTGACTCTCCAAATCCCAGTCCGAACCAGCCGCCCGAACCTATAGACAATAGAGATTCATAGGTCTGGAAGGTCTTTCCGCTAGGGTCAGATTCAGGATTTTTCCAGCTCTGTATACGATCTGAAATATAAGAAAAGCCTGAGCCTGACGCCATTTTATATATCAGCAGCAGCACCCCGAAAACAGCACACACACCGATAAATTTCCAGAAGGTTTTTTTCGGCATACCACTTATGAACATCATAGACACGCCTATGATACCCACCAGCATTACCGCCGACATATGCCTTTGCAAAACAAGCACCAGTGCCACCGCACCCATTATCACAGTAAACGGTATAACACAGAATTTCCAATCCTTGAACTTAGGATAATTCACCGACATTATGTATGCGAAAATAATAATGAACGTTACCTTCAGAAGCTCCGACGGCTGAAAGCTGATCGGACCTATTTGTATCCAACGCCTTGCACCGGCAACGTCTATTCCGAAAAAAGCTGTATAAAACGTAAGAAGATATGTGGCGATAAACGCAATATATGCTATCTTAGTGTTCTGAAAGAAGTGATAATCAAGATAGCTCGTGGCAAACATGAGAAGAAGACCAAGTCCGGCAGACTTGAGCTGGCTCACCAGATAATAATATCCATCGTTATATTCACTCAGACCCCACGCATAGCTTGCAGAAAACATCATCAGAAGTCCGAATACAAGCAATACCATTACAAGAATGAAAAACGGCTTGTCTATCTCCGTAAGTATAAATCTGAATCTATGTTTTCTTTTTGCCTGTGCCACAGGTTGTTTAAGAGGAACGTGACTATTATACACTATGCTTCCGTCACGTTCACGTCTAGGACCTCTTATAGCCAAACAAACAACCTCCCAACAAAATCTCTATATGAAAAACTTTCCCGAATATATCAAAAACGCTATCGCCGCCGCAGCCCCTGCCACAGATATCACAGCGAATATCCCGATCACGGCGTGATCCCCATGACCCTTTTTCTGCAAATGCTCATGAAGCGTGTAACCTTTCATAAGCAGCTTTTTTCTTATCTTAAAAACAATATACTGCAAAAGCCCGCAAGCTCCGTCAACGACCACCGCCGCACCAGCCAGCAGGAAAACGAAATATTCTCCCGAAAGCAGCACCGCCATAGTCATAAGACCACCAATCGCCAACGCACCTGACTCGCCCAAATAAAGCTTCGCAGGACTGCACCCCCAAAAGAGAAAGCCTCCTGCCGCACCCATTGTGCAAACAGCAAAAAGCTGAGCGGCGTCAGAGCCTGCCCCTGCCGCAAGACCGCTTGACAGCCCTGCCGAAAATATCAAAGCCGTTACAGCACACAGCCCGTCAGTACCCGTGTCGGTCTTACCGCCTGCGCAATCGTGTATCTTTACCATGTTTATCCCCACTGTCATAAACAACGGAAAAAGCGGATAAAAAAGCCTGCCGAACTGCACATAGCCCAAGTGAAAAGGCATAAGCACAGCCGTCTGCACTCCTCCGCAGTATCTAAGCCCCACGCATACACCAAGACATATAAGATACTCCATACATATCTTGTAAAAAGGCTTCATGCCTATGCCAAGCTTTTTCTCCTTAACATAATCCTCCGAAAGCCCGATAGCCGTGAGCATCAAAACTCCGCCCAAAGCGATAAACACACGCCTTGAAAACTCTCCGTTCTCAAAACTCAGCACCGCCTGCGAGTCATAAAATATAACTCCCGTAACAATGCCAAATATAACGCAGAGCATTATGACAACTCCGCCGAATTTTGGCTCAGAGCCGTCCTTTGCGAACCTGTCGCCTATATAAAAATCGAATTTGCCTGTTTTTATCCTGCGGAAATATGGTATGAACACTCTGCCGAGAACATATCCCAGCACCATTTCACACCCCAGTATCACCGCCTGCACGCTCCAACTCATTTTGTCAGCGCATTGAACACTTCTTCAAGCTTCATTCCTCTGCTTCCCTTGAAAAGCACAGCGTCGCCCTTTGCAACTACCTCTTTCAAAGCCGCCGCAAGGTCATCTCTGCTTTCAAAGTGCCTGCAATTTTCCTTTGCAAAGCCCTTTTTCTCAGCACCCTCTATATAGCATTTTGAGTCCTCGCCAAAGCAGTAAAGCAGGTCAGCCTTTGAAGCCGCAACATACTCTCCCACATTTCTGTGATAGGTCTTTGAGTTCTTGCCAAGCTCCAGCATATCTCCAAGCACGCAAATGCGCTTGCCCTCCGCCTGTGCCTGTGAAAGCACCGAAAGGCTCGCTTTCATTGAGTCAGGCGCAGCATTGTAGCAGTCAACTATATATGTAACTCCGTCAATGACGGTAACATTCTGTCTTAAACCCTCCGGTTTGAACTGAGCAATACCCTTTACGATATCCTCAGGCGGTATATCCAGCGCAAGACCCACGCAGAACGCCGCAAGAGCGTTCTTTACATTATGCTCGCCCAAGCAGTTTATCTGGGCGGCTATCTTTCCGCCCTCATAGTTTATAGTAAATGTTATGCTGTTGTCAACAGTCTTAACACCGCTTGCATAAACATCGCAGTCCTTCTTTGATACAGAATAGTAATAAACCTTTCTGTCAGAATGTAACTGCACCCCTGCAAGCAATTTATCATCACGGCAAAGTATCAGCGGAGCGTCATAAGCCGCACCGTCAAGTATCTCAAGCTTCGCCTTGAGAATGTTTTCCTGCGTGCCGAGATTTTCAATATGTGAAATGCCGATGTTGGTTATAACAGCCACGTCAGGCTGACATGACATTGACATTCTCGATATCTCGCCCTGATGTGACATACCCATTTCGATAACAGCCGCCTCATAGCTGCTGTCAAGACCGAAAAGCGTCTGCGGCATACCTATCTCATTGTTGTGGTTGCCCTGAGTTTTCAGCGTCTTGTATTTCTGCGCCACAACAAGGGCTATCATATCCTTAGTGGTGGTCTTTCCCACGCTTCCTGTTACGCCAACTACCTTAACATCGAATTTAGACCTGTAGTATCCCGCAATGTCGAGCAATGCCCTTGCAGTGGAGTCAACGATCATACATCTTGCACCCTCCACAGGTCTTTCCGTGACAACAGCCTCCGCACCAAGCTCCATAGCCTTTGCGGCAAAGTTGTGTCCGTCAAAATTCTCACCCTTTAGTGCAATAAAAAGCGAGCCTGGCTTTATTGTTCTCGTATCGGTGGAGATATCGGAAATTTCAACGTCAGCAGGATAGCCGTAGCTTCCGTGAACCGCCGATATTATCTCCTGTAAGCTTAATTTTTCCATTTTAATTCTTATCCGCCAATTTCTCGGCAGTATCTCCTTTCCCTTTTCTTATAAATATATCTTTATCGCAAAACCGCCCACAGCCGCTTTGCATATCACGGGCGAACACTGTTCGCCCCTACATTTTTCTCTTATCTGCCCTCAGCTTCAAGCTCTTTAAGAGCGTCCGCAACGACTTCTCTCTCGTCAAAATGTATCTTCACACCACCTGCAAGTATCTGATAATCCTCATGACCCTTGCCGGCAAGCACGATGATATCGTCCTTTTCCGCATGATGTATAGCCCAGTGGATAGCCTCACGCCTGTCAACGATAGTTATGTAAGGGGTCGTCTTGCCCTCCAGACCTACCAGAACATCGTTTATGATATCCTGCGGATCTTCATTCCTCGGGTTGTCGGAAGTGACGATAAGAAAATCAGCATTGTCCGCCGCAGCCGCAGCCATAAGGCTTCTCTTTGAAGCGTCTCTGTTTCCGCCACAGCCGAAAAGGCATTTTACCTTTCCGCTTGCACTGTTCTTTATAGCCGAAAGCACGTTCACAAGTGCGTCAGGAGTGTGAGCATAGTCGCATATAACAGTGAAATCTCTGCCCGTCGGAACTATCTCCGCTCTTCCTCTTACGCCCTGCATAGTGCCCAAAGCTCTGATAGTCTTGTCAACGTCAAATCCAAGGGTCTCACAGCAGGCTATAACAGCCAGTGAGTTTGAAACGTTGAAAAGTCCGGGCATATTGAATGAAACATTGTGCTTTATCTTTCCGTCAGTGAAAACATACTTCACACCGCTTGCTGAAAGCAGGATATCCTCTGCTCTGAAATCAGCCTTTGTACAGCATGAATAAGTTTTCGCAGGACAGCTTATCTCTTTGAGATACCTTCTGCCGTATTCATCGTCTATATTGATGATTGCGTTGTCAGATATAGTGAAAAGTATCTTCTTAGCCTGATAGTAGTTCTCCATAGTGCCGTGAACGTCAAGATGATCCTGCGTCAGGTTAGTGAAAACGCCTACCTTATAATGACAGCCTGAAAGTCTTTTCTGTTCCAAGCCCTGCGAGGAAGCTTCCATAACAACATAGTCGCACTTCTCATCAGCCATTTTTCTGAAAAGCTCATAAAGGTCATAAGGCTCAGGAGTCGTTCTTGCAGTAGGATAAACGTCGTCGCCTATCTCGTTCTGACAAGTGCCGATAAGACCAACCTTACAGCCGAATGAAGAAAGCACCTTCTTTATAACAGTTGTGATAGTCGTCTTTCCGTTAGTGCCTGTTACACCGATAAGAGTAAGCTCCTTTTCAGGGTGACCGAAAAATGCCGCACACAGCAGAGGGAAAGCCTCTCTTGTGTTCTCCACGATTATCTGACAGTCAAGCCCCAGATCTCTTTCGCAGACTACAACTGTACAGCCCTTTTCTATCATGTCCTTAGCAGCGTCATGTCCGTCAAAGGTCTTTCCTTTTATGCACACGAACATCGAGCCTGCCTTGACAGCCTTTCTTGTGTCGCTCGTAACGTCGCTTATCTCCATATCAGGCAGAGAAGTTTTCGCAACGTCCTTTATGATATCATATAGTTTCATAATTATCATTCCTTATCATGGTTTCTTACTGTGAGCCTACCGAGGTCACTGCAAATGTTACCGACACAGCTGTTCCCATTGGAACGCTCTGTCCTGCTCCCACGCTCTGATCGGACTGTGCAACTGCACCCTCCTCCTCATAGCCTGAGCCTTCTGCCGTCAAGTTAAGACCATACATATCAAGCGTAGCCCTTGCCTGCTCCTTTGTAAGTCCTTTAAGTTCAGGCACCGTAACAGTTTCTTCCTTGGCGTTTGCTTCTGTGTAAAGCACAACCGATCCGCCATGCTCTATCTTTGCGGCAACAGGCGTCTGCTTAACAACAGTGTCGCCCTCGCCCTTGACCTTGACCTCAAGCCCAAGATCTTCAAGTGTCTTTTTGGCTTCCTCAACAGTATAATACTGAACGCTAGGTACTGATACCTGCAAGTCTGCAAGCTCGCTTTCGTCATACTCAGGGAAGATACCCACATAAGGCAGAACGTCTGAAAGCACGTTCACGCATATAGGTGCTGCCACCTGGCTTCCGTAGAATTTCTCGCCCGTCGGGTGGTCTACCATTACGAGCATTACTATCTCCGGATCGTCAGCAGGAGCGAATGCACAGTATGAAGAAACATACGTCTGACCGGTCGAGTCCTCGTCCATTTTCTGTGAAGTACCCGACTTACCGCCTATCCTGTATCCCTTTATATAGCAGTTAGAGCCAGGCTGACCTTCAACAACGCCCTCGAGTATCTCTCTCATAGAAGCGGAGGTGTCCTCAGAAATGGCCTGACGTCTTACAACAGTGTCCATTTTCTTTACAATGTTGCCGTTCTCATCAGTTATACTGTTCACTACCTGCGGTGTAACAAGATAACCGCCGTTTATAGCCGCCGAGTAAGCTGTTATCATCTGTATCGGCGTTACCTTATTTGTCTGACCGAATGAAGATGAAGCAAGCTGAACAGGGCCCATGTTGCTAAGTGGCATACTGATAGAATTTGATTCCGCAGGCAGGTCGATACCTGTCAGCTCGTTGAAACCGAACGCATTGTAATACTGACAGAACTTTTCAGAGCCAAGCTTCATGCCTATCTGAATGAATACAGGGTTACATGAGTTTAGCATTGCCTGGGCAAGATCCTGCGAACCGTGGTCGGTAGTTGACCAGCAGTGGAAAGTCGTGTCCTCCACCTGTATCTGAGTGCCGCAGCCAAAAGTATCATTAAGAGTGATAGCCTTTTCTTCCAAAGCCGAAGCACCTGTTATGACTTTGAATACAGAACCCGGATTGTATGTTTCTGAAACCGCCTTGTTCTTCCACTGAAGCGACCATGCGTCAAGCTGTTTCTGCTTGTAATCGTTTGAATCTTCATCAAGCCCCGCAAGCTCCGCCGCCGTCTTTTCATCGGAGATAGCCGCAGGCTCGTTAGGGTCATAAGGATCAGAAGTCGCCATTGCGTATATCTGACCTGTCTTAGGATTCATTATGATACCGCAGGCTCTGTCAGTAGGCTGATTTTCCTCAACAGCCTTTGCAAGCTCTTTTTCAAGGATATACTGAATGTTGGCGTCGATATTCAGATTAAGATCGTCGCCGTCCTGAGCGTCATAGCTCTGCTTGTATCTGTATGGTATCTCAGTTCCGTCGCTTGCCTTTGCAGTGATTATTCTGCCGTCAATGCCGCTGAGATAATCGTCATAGTAAGCTTCAAGACCATATATGCCGTTGCCCTCATAGTCCGTGTGACCAAGCACAACAGAAGCAAGAGTATTCTGTGGATAAAGTCGCCTTGTGGTAGGGTCGCACCTTACGCCGTCAATGCCAAGCTCCGTTAGCTTATCCTCGATAGCCGTGGAAACGGTCTTTTCCACCTCTTTTTTCAGCACGATGTACTGAGTATCCGTCTTAGTGAGTTTTTCTCTCACAGTGTTAGTGTCTATCTCAAGATTGAGTGCCAAAAACTCCACAAGCTCGTCAAGACATTCGTCCCCTGATTTCGTTGCGTCAAGTCTTTGCTGATATGTAGCCTTCTTGGACGCGTCGTCCTCTTTGGCTATATATCCTTTAAGCTCCTCTATCTTCTTGTCGTTGTCATCAAGCTTTTCTTTGAGCATAAGAGGGTCTGCATAAACAGTATAGACCGTTGCGCTCTGAGAAAGCACCGTTCCGTTTGAATCATAGATAGTGCCTCTTGACGCTGAAACAGCCGTGCTTTTAAGCTGCTGAGCGTTTGCAAGGGACTGCCACTTCTTGCCGTCCTTTATGGACACCGAAAAGATGGTCGCAACCGTATATATAAGTATCGCCGCCACAGGCAGGCTCAGCCAAATATTCAGACGTTGTTTCATTCTGGCACTTGGTCTGTCGGTCATAAATATCTCCTCTCAGGACATCACCGCACATACAAAATCTTCAATAATTTAGCATGATACGGCAAATATCGTATTTTCACACATACAAATTAATAGAACAAGAAAGCTAAGCACAAATATCTTGTCCCTAACTTTCCCCATAATTATTTTATTCACTAAGCCCCGATATATTCCAGAACAGAGCTGAACCAGTGTTTTATCTTAACGAACACATTGTCGTCCTCGGCCTTTACCACCTTTGCCACCGAGTCTGACTCCACAGTAACATACTCTATCTGAGATTTATCCAGCTTTTTAAGTCCCAGCTCATTCTCAGCATACTCCTCGACCTTTGACATATTGGTCTTCTGAGCAAGCTCTGACTGTAAGCTTACATTCTCACCCTGAAGCTGAGCAAGCTGTTCCTCCTGTCTGGTCTGCTCCGAACATAGGCTTGATATTTCGACTCTGCCGTATATCATCGTTCCAAGAACAACGGCCACCAGCAGACAAATGCCTATCACAGCTACTACCGATATGGTTTTCTGCTTTAGTGCAGGGTTTTTCTTATATTTTATGGCTCTCTGAGCCTCCGCCTCCTGAGCGTTGTCATAGGCACTGTAATCAAATGCCAAGTTATGTACCTTTGCCATTGCGGTAAAACACCTCTCACGATCCACGGGCAAGCCCGTTATTTACACATTCCCAATTTCACACAAATTTCACTCAGTCCTTGATCTTCTCGATCACCCTGAGCTTAGCGCTGCGGCTTCTGTTATTCTCCGCAAGCTCCTTTTCATCAGCTTCTATAGGCTTTCTGTTCACAAGCTTTCCCCTAGGCGTTCTTCCGCATATGCACTGAGGAAAATCAGGCGGACATATACAGCCCTTGCAGAAGCTCTGAAATCTCTGCTTTACCAATCTGTCCTCCAGCGAGTGGAAAGTGATTATGCAAAGCCTGCCGCCCACGTTAAGACAATCGAACGCCTTGTCAAGAGCGATATTCAAATGTTCAAGCTCCTTATTTACCTCTATCCTGATAGCCTGAAAAGTCTTTTTGCAAGGGTTTTTCTCACGCCTTGCCTTCTGCGGAACTGCGCTTTTTATTATCTCGGCAAGCTCCATAGTTGTCTCTATCGGTTTTTGTTCTCTGTATTTTACTATCTTAGAAGCAATGCTTCTTGAAAACTTTTCTTCGCCGTACTCGAAAATTATCCTCGCAAGGCTCTGATAATCATATCCGTTAACAACGTCCTTGGCGGAAAGTCCCTCCCCTGACATCCTCATGTCAAGAGGTGCGTCATTGTGATAGGAAAAACCTCTCTCCGCATTGTCAAGCTGATAAGAGGAAACGCCCAGATCCATAAGAATGCCGTCAGCACCGCTTATGCCAAGCCTTTCAAATATCTCGTCTATCTCAGAGTAATTCCCTCTCACAACAGTCGCAGGATAGCCTGCCAACCGCTCAGTCGCAGTTTTCACCGCCTCGGGATCTCTGTCTATAGCCACAAGCCTGCCGCCCTTTTCGCCGTCAAGCCTTTTAGCGATCTCTCTCGAATGTCCTGCTCCTCCGGCAGTGCCGTCGCAGTAAATGCCGTCAGGTCGAATGTTCAGACCCTCCAAGCACTCATCAAGCAGTACGGGAATGTGGTTAAATTCCATTAAAAATCAAGCCCTTCCAGAGCTTCCATAAGCTCGTTATCATCAATGCTGCTGTTGAAATCATCCCAACGCTTTTTATCCCATATCTCACATCTGTCAGATACTCCGGCCACAACGATCTCCTTTTCAAGCCCTGCCACCTCTCTCAGTGACTGCGGAACAAGTATCCTGCCCTGCTTGTCAGGCTCGACCTCGCACGCCCACGCCATAAAGCTTCGCTGTAAAGCTCTCGCCTTAGCCATAGGCAGACTTCTGATCTTTTCGGCTCTTTTCTCAAAATCCTCAAGGGAATAAACGAACAGACAGCCGTCTATACCTTTAGTTACAATGAACCGCTCGCCGATAAGCTCTCTGAGCTTAGTAGGAAAAGTCATTCTTCCCTTAGCGTCCATAGTCTGATTGTAAGTTCCTTTAAGCAAGCACGCCAGCAAGCCGTTCACCTCCCTTGACCGAGTTAAGCAATGAAATGCCACTTTTGAAGCACTCATCACCACTTTTTTGCACTTTTAACCACCGTACAATAATTATACACTATATTATAGAAAATTGCAACAGTAATATTTCCCAAAGTGAATTTTTGCAAGGGATTTTTCTTGGACACTTGGTCAATTTAAGAGAGATTTTAGGGGGATTTTGTAACTTTCACCTTTTAATTTGTCACCGTCTTGTAATTTGTAAACTTTTAATTAATTTTACGTCATACGATATCTTGTGGTACTTTAAACATTTGCGCCTGTATAAAGATAGCAGATATTTCCGCGAAACTCACACACATTCACATCGTATTGACCTTATAAAGTTATTGTAACACAACATATAGTATACGTCAATAGGTTTTGCGAAAAAAAGCACAATTATTTCTGACGCTGTGACAGAAAAAGCAAGAAGGGTGATGAACGGTAGAATATAGTGTCGCAAAAAGGTTAAAATTCGGTAACAAGGAAATTTGTTTTCTAATTTAATTATTACACTATCCGATTTTGTAAATTTTCATTGCTTAGATAAAGAAAATAAAGTTTGAAGAGGAATGGAGCATGAGAGAGGGTTTTTAACGTTAAAACAGCCAAAAATAATAGTAAAATTGCACAAAACCGCAAAATAAAGTGGCAAAAAAGGCAACTGCAAGGGTAGAAATACAATATGCAGTAAAAAAGCGGACGCACCGGGGTGCGTCCGCCAAGCCTCAGTTATTTACTTGCAAAAATTCTCAATGTATCTGTCGATACACTGTGCCACGATCTCAGTAGCGTGTTCACGATCCTTAACATCATCGACCACAGTGTCCTTGTGTTCAAGTGCCTTGTATACCGAGAAGAAATGACACATCTCATCAAAAATGTGCTTAGGCAGCTCTGAAATGTCCTTATATATGTTGTATGTAGGATCATTGAGCGGAATGCAGATTATCTTCTCGTCAGCCGCACCATTGTCAAGCATGGAGATAACGCCTATAGGATAACAGTCAACCAAAGACAAAGGTGCAAGCGTTTCCGAGCAAAGCACAAGTACGTCCAACGGGTCGCCGTCCTCTGCATACGTCCTGGGGATAAAACCATAGTTTGCAGGATAGTGGGTCGATGTGTAAAGTATCCTGTCCATTCTCAGAAGACCCGTGTTCTTGTCAAGCTCGTATTTTACCTTTGAGCCTTTTGGTATCTCTATTACCGCCGTGAATTTTTCCTTTGTTATCACCTTTGGTGAAATATCGTGCCAGATGTTCATGTACATTCCTCCTGTATTTTCATTCAGCTTCGTACATACCCTCAGACTTTAGATTTTCAGGTATGTCAAAAACCGTTTCGCCGTCCGCCTCAACGCATGAGATACAACCGGCGTTGTCCTCGTTTATCAAGTCCCACAGTGTTACAACTTCATCTTCACCCACAACGTCTATCCCAAGTCTGTCAAAAAGCTTCTCAAGCTTCTTTGGATTGCGTGAGTATATCTGAAATTCCTGATAGTCTGTGAAATATATCTCCTCGTCATTCTTGTGCGAGCCAAATCCAAATCTCGATACTCCGTCATTTACAAGCACAGTGCCGTAACGCTTCATTATGGCAAGGGCGACCTCTTTCGTGCAGTTATCAAGATAATAAGTCTTGTATCCATCTCTCTCGCTGTCAGGAAGCTCCAGAAAGAAGAATATAGGCTCAGCGAGCTTCTCTATCACACCGCAGGCGACCTTCGCCATGATGTCACAACTCAGCACACCCCTTATATTATCCCCCTGAATGTGACAACAAGACCGCAGTTTTTCCGCTCCGCCCACAGATACGCCCTGACAGAGGGTAAAATTATCTTCCATAATATCCTCCGTAAAATAGTTTTATTACCAATAGTATAAACCATTTTCGCAGATATTTCAAGTATAACCTATGAATTTACATTAAAAGTTTACGGCAGTACAGCCTTTCAGCCATACCGCCGCTAGAATTCACAAAATTCAAAAAAAGAACAGCGTTCTCACGCATATTTCGCAAACAGCCTGTTACTTGCCTCTCTGCTCAATAATGCCGATCATCTCGCCCACATCTTTCATACCCGAAACTTCGCCCATTTTGAACCTCATCTTGAACTCGTCCTCCACCGCACCGATAAGAGTGATATGCTCGATAGAGTCCCAATCCTCGATATCATCAGCCGTGGTGTTCTCGTCCACCTCCAAAGTATCATCATCAAAAACATCTCTGAAAACATCATCAAGTCTTTCAATTATCTCGTCCTTGCTAAGCATAATGCTCCTCCTCCACCTTTATAACAGTATTTTTATCCTCATACCCCTCAACTAAAAGCCGCCAAGCCGTGTTGCCCTCTTCGTCCTGAGATATCTTCTCAAAGCCGAAGCTTTCATAAAGCCCTGCCACCATTTTATTTTTCGCCGTAGGGTAATAATGCCCGTATATCTCTCTTATGCCACGTTTTTTTGCTTGTTCCACAAGACTATCCAGCATAGCAAGTTCCATATCCCTTTTCAGCACACGGCATGACATCAGCCAAAGCTCGATATCAAGCCTGCCCTTGTCCTCGCTGTCTGTCTTTCCGATAGTCACCGCCACAACGCCGTTATCGCCGAATTTGTCATAAAGCTTTCCATACAGCCTTATGTATTCATCAGAGTTATAGACCGTCTCCATTTGCTCCGCAGTGTATCTCTTTGTGGTGAGATTGAACTGATTGCTCTTGTTGGTGAGCTGAGTTATCCTTTGCAGATACAAAGGCGAAAAATCCCCTATCTCTGCCGTCATTTCAAGACTCAAAAGATAATCATGATAATCCGCAAACCTGCTCTGCGCCTTTGCACGCTGAGCGTTCGCCCTGTACATATCATTGCGTTTGAGATCGTCCTCCGACAGCGTAACAGTTTCAAAATATCCCGAACGGTCAAGCACTCTTATGTAGTCCGTGACCTCCCCTATCTCAGGCACAGCCGTTCCCCCAAGCTGTCCCCTGACTATTTCCCTCTCCGCAGGGTTATCGTCCACAAAAACAAACGCCTCAGAAAGAATGTTAAGCTCCTCCGCTGTGTCAACGATATTTTTGTTCTTTGGCAGCCAGTTGGCTTTTATCGCCACAAAATCATCAGGCCTTAGCACACCCTCAGGGTGGGAAAGCCCAGCCAAAGCGTTCTCTTCCTCGTTTTTGGAGCATACCGTCAAAAGCACGCCCAGGTCCTTGTGCGCCTTAACATACTGCTGAAACTCAAAATAAGCCATTGCCTCAGCCGTTTCCTTGCCTATCTCCAGATTTTCCACACCGTCGTCACCAACGATTCCGCCCCAAAGAGTGTTGTCAAGGTCAAGAGCCAGCGCCTTTTTGTTCTTGCCAAATATAGCCTTTATAATATTCGCCACCTGAAAAGCCAGCTCAGGTATAGCCTCGATATTTAGCGCATATTTGTAGAGATACCAATATTTCGGCTCGCTCCACTTTTCAAGCCCATATGCCGCTGACAGCCAGTTTATATCATTGAGATAAACCTCAGGCCTCCGGGATATCCTGTCATACAAAGCCGAATTGAGCCTTGTGACGAAGTTCACCTTTCCACGCCTGTCGGAAGCGTCCATGTTTCCCATAAGGCGGAAAAACGGAAGTTCAAAATTGTTCTGTATCACAGGACAGCCGAAATGCTCTTTCACTCCGTCCCAAGCCTGAGAAAGCCTGTCAAGCTCAGCGTTTAACCCCTGCTCTATCTCCTCTTCACCCGACCTAGGGGTAGGTGAAAAGCTGAGGTTTCTAAGGCTCGTGTGTATATAAACGATATCAGGTTTAAAGCGGTCAAGCTCCTCGTTTGAGAACACAGCGTCCTGCCAGAACTGTCCGTATTCCGATTGATAGAACTCACATTCAAAGCCCATGTCAAGCAAAAACAGCTCCAATACCGACACGATATCGTCCGTAGTCGAGCCACCCAGCACAGCCACCCTCTTTTTCAGCCGCACCGCCCCATCGCCCAAAAGCTGCCTTTTCAGCGACCTTTTCTTTTTCATTATAAACCCATTGTCAAATGGATACTCCAACTCTTTCATTCTTTTTTACCTTCTCTTAAATAACTCGCAGCCCCTATGAGCCTGTCACTTCTTCCTGCTATACCTAAAATCGCAGTATGGTGCACCCTCAGCAATAGTTCCCGTCCTAACGAGTTTCATGTTCATCATGTCCGCCAGCACAAAATCCATTCTGCATATGTAAGCCGCCAGTTCAGGACACCCCTCGTCCTTACAAAGCTTGCACGCCCCACATTCGTGATAATCATACCCAAGGTCATATTCACCATTGCCCGGCAGTATGTCCACCACCCAGTCGTTTTCATATAACCTCTTGTTACTGTCTTCCGACCATTTCAAACGCCCCGGCATCTTCTTAGGGTCAAGATAACTGTCCACATCACCCATGACCTTGTGAAAAAGCTTTGAAGTGCAAAGCCCGTCACGGAATATCTCAAAATTCTCCTGCGCAGACTTCCCTGTGCTCCTGTTCATGGCAATGTAATAGCTCGCCATAATGTACGAACTCAAAAGCTTTGACTTACCAATATCCTTAGCCCTCGCAACTATCTTCCCATGTTCTTCCTCTATCTTCTTAGCCACCTCTTTAGGAAAGCCTCTCCTTTTAAGCTCCGCCTTTACCACACTGTGATAAAAGTGAAATATCATCTTCACACTAAACGTATTTTCCATATTTTCACCTTTCTATCCGTTAAACAACACCAACTCTATTCCCGATTATCCATATTGTAAATAACGCAAGCAAACCCGGTTATCACCGCAAACAGTATCGCACCGCCCATTTCCTCCTGCAATGCTGCCCCAACAAAATAGCCAGCCATAGCCGCAAAAAACATGATAACAACAGCCGCCACCGTCCTAAATTTTTTCATAACGCTCAACCTCCAGCCTATCTCATATTATCCAAAGCCATAAAGTGAAATATCATCTTCACACTAAACGTATTTTCCATATTTTCACCTTTCTATCCGTTAAACAACGCCAACTCTATTCCCGATTATCCATATTGTAAATAACGCAAGCAAACCCGGCTATCACCGCAAACAGTATCGCACCGCCCATTTCCTCCTGCAATGCTGCCCCAACAAAATAGCCAGCCATAGCCGCAAA